>NZ_JBVJMN010000028.1:0-96490 GCF_055584185.1 Streptomyces sp. NPDC104202
ACCGCCGGGCTGCCCGACGAGGTGGACGGTGAGCTGAGCTAAGCACGACCAAGGGCGACAACGACCGCCGCATCCCCCCCCCCCCCCCCGCCCACACCCCCCCCCCCCCCCCCCCCCCCCCCCCCCCCCCCCACCCCTCCTTCCGCTCGCTCCCGGCGCCTAGCCGGCCGCGGGTGCGGTCTTGTTCGTCGTGGGGCCGTCCTCGTCCTGGGCCTCCGGCGCGGCGGGCATCTCCGGCACCGGGGGCGTACGGACCAGCAGCGCGACGAGCACCGCCAGCACTCCGAGACCGGCGCCGACGCCGAAGCCCCACCGGATGCCCGTACCGAGGGCCTCGGCCGGGGCGACGCCGTCGCCCAGGGCCGTCGCCGCCCGTCCCGACATGACGCTGATGATCAGCGCGGTGCCGGCGGCGGCCGCGACCTGCTGGAGCGAGCCCAGGATCGCGGAGCCGTGGGGGTAGAGGTGGGGCGGCAGGACGGACAGGCCGGAGGTGAAGACCGGGGTGAAGACGAACGCCATGCCGGCGCTCAGCGCCACGTGCAGGACGAGCACCAGCCAGGGCGAGGTCCGCTCGCTCGTGAGGGCGAACAGGGCCAGACAGAGCGCCGTGAGGGCGGCTCCGGGCACGACCAGCCGGGGGGCGCCGAGCTTGTCGTAGAGCTTTCCGACCTGCGGTCCGAGCAGACCCATGGTCAGACCGCCGGGGATGAGGAGCAGGCCGGTCTGCAGCGAGGTCAGGCCGCACACCTCCTGCAGGTAGATCGGCAGCAGGATGAACGCGCCCATCAGGGCCATGAAGGACACGCACATGAGGCCCAGCGCCACGGAGAAGTGACGGAACGTCAGCGCACGCAGGTCCAGCAGCGGCGTGGACGCACGCTGCAGGGCCAGCTGGCGCCAGACGAACAGGCCGACGAGGAGGGCACCCGCCGCGGTCGTGGCCTCCGGCGGCACGACCGCCGAGGCGCCGTCGCCCGCGCCGAGGCCGCTGAGGCCGTACACCAGGGCGCCGAAGCCCGCCGCCGCCAGGGGGACGGACAGCCAGTCGATGGGGCCGGCCTGCGGCTCGCCGATGTTGACCAGCTTGCGGTGCCCGACGAACGCCATGGCTCCGGCGATGGGCAGGACCGCCAGGAACAGCATCCGCCACGTGCCCAGCTGGAGCAGCACGCCGGAGACAGCCGGGCCCAGGGCGGGTGCCACGGAGATGACCAGGGTGATGTTGCCCATCACCCGGCCGCGGTCGTGCGGGGGCACCAGGGTCATCAGCGTCGTCATGAGCAGCGGCATCATGACGGCGGTGCCGCCGGCCTGGATGACACGCGCGACCAGGAGGACGGAGAAGGCGGGCGCGGCCGCGGCCAGCGCCGTGCCGGCGAGGAACAGTGCCATCGCCAGGCCGAAGGCGGTCCGGGTCGTGACCCGCTGGAGGAACCATCCGGTCACCGGGATGACGACGGCCATGGTGAGCATGAAGGCCGTGGAGAGCCACCCCGCCGCCGCCGCGGTGACCTCGAACTGCCGCATGAGCCGCGGAATCGCGTTGACCATGATCGTCTCGTTGAGGAGCACGACGAACGTGGACAGCACGAGGATCCGCAGCACCGCGGTGACACGGTCGGGTGAGACGGTGGGTGTTGCGTGGGGTGCGAGCATGGCGCCTTCCGTCATGTGAGTGTCCTCCGCACGTAGCAGGTCACACCGGAAGACCGCAGCGCCGTGAAGAACTCATCGGTGTCCCCCCGATCCTGTCGGCGCCGCCGCCCCCGCTCAAACCATTTTTCCGCCCGGGGAGGCACGCCGCACGGCTTTCGGCGCGGTCCGGCGCCGCCGTCACGGGCCCTCGGGTGGCTCCGGGCGGGACGGCGCGGGCCGCCGCGCCGTCCCGCGCCCCGGGCCGCGGCACGGAGATCCTCCCGCGGCGCGGCCCCGAATCCGTCAACTCACCCCGGTCCGGCGGTGTTCAGCGTGAGGATCAGGAGGGTCACGTCGTCCTGGATCTTGGGGGCGAAGCGGCTCAGGTCGGTCCAGATCGCGTCGGGCAGCCGGTCCGGGCCGACGTCGGTCATGCCGGCGAGACGGTCGGTGTAGGGATAGAAGGCACCGGAGGAGTCCCGCGCCTCCAGGACGCCGTCGGAGGCCAGGAGGAGACGGTCTCCGGGCAGCAGGGAGACCGTGGCGGCGGTTCCGGGCATGACGTCGGCGAGGCCGAGCCCGAGGGGCGGTCCGGGGTCGAGTTCCAGGGTGCTGACGGTCCCGCCGCGCAGCAGGACCGGGGCCGGGTGGCCGCACGCCAGGACGCGTACCTCGCGGCCGTGGCGCGCGAAGTCCAGGAGGACGGCCGTGGCGAAGAGCTCCGCGTGTTCCGTCTGCGCCGAGTCGGTCACCAGTCTGCGGTCCAGGCGTGCCGCCGTCGACTCGGCGTCCGCGTCGTCGAGGACCGCCTCACGGAAGGCCCCGAGGACGGAGGCGACGGTCGCGACGGCCGACAGGCCGTGCCCCTGGACGTCGCCGAGGACCGCCCGTACCCCATAGGGCCCGGCCCGGACGTCGAAGAAGTCGCCTCCCACCAGGGTGCCGCGTTCGGCGGCACGGTACAGGCTGGCGCAGCGCACGGGACCGACGGCCGGCCGCACGTCGGGGACGATCGCGCGCTGGGCCGTCTCGGCCACGGTGCGTTCCAGGTCGAGCTGCTCGTCCCGGCGCCCGCGGACGAAGGAGACGAAGACGCTCAGGGTCGCGACGAAGCCGAGGGTGAAGAGGTCGGTGTTGCCCGGCCGGTTCAGGTGGAAGAAGGGAACGGTCAGGAGCACGATCGTCGAGGCGCCGAGGAGGGCCGTGGCCAGCGGCCCGTACGCCAGGACGGCCAGCGGCGGCACCGCGCCCAGCAGGAACCCGATGTCCAGCGGGACGGAGTCCGTGTGGGAGGCGACCCCGACCCCGACGAGCAGCAGGACCGGCAGGACCCGCACCCAGCGGGGCGGTGGGGCCCCGCGCAGCCAGCTCCGCCGGTTCGTGCCGTTCGCCGCCTTCCTTGGCATCACCACACCACCAGGCTCCTATGCCGGAGTGCGCCGCGCACCCCACGGCCCCGGAGCACGCCCCCGCCGGACCGGGCCTCACGTGGTCACACCGGGCCGCACCAAGCCGCACGGAGTGGCACCGGCCGCGCCGGGACCTGCCGGGCCGCCTGGCACGATGGCGCCATGGTCATCGGCATGTCCCCCACCGCTCCCGGTCCCACCGGCGCAGCCGCCCGCGCACGCGCCCTGTACGACCGCCCCGACACCCACCTGGACGAGCCCGCCGCGCTCGTCGCCCCGTACCCGCCCGGGTGCGGCCGCGCCGCCCGCCGCGAGGCCCTGCGGCCGGTGTACGAGGCGGTGGCGGCCGAACTGGGCCATCCCACGCTGTACGGCGGCTCGGCGGCCGGCCCCAGCGCGCGCTGGCACACCGGGTCCCATGTGGTCCTGCTGGCGGGCGGACCGCGGGGCGCCACGCTCTCGGTGCACACGACGTCCGACCTGCACGGACGCGAGTACACGACCGTGGAGTCGGGTTCCGTCGCCTGGCGGCCGGAGGAACCGCACGGCTTCGACGCGCTGCCCTACCTCTGGCTGCTCCACCGGGGACCGGAGCGTTCCTGGCCGGCCTTCCGCTGGGACGGCCACCACACCGCCGCGTCCTGGGACCACCTGGAGTCCTCGCTGGAGCTGCTCCTGGACTCGTGGATGGAACAGCTGCCCCTCCAGGTCCCGGGCGAGTGGGCGTCCTTCGTCGTGGGCTGCTCGCGGGACTGGCCCCGGCAGCTGCGCGTGGGCTACTCCCCCGATCCCGGCCGCCTGTCGCTCATGGTGGACCACCGCGGCACGGCCTCGGACCCGGGCGTCGAGCACGCCCTGCGGGAACGCGGCTGGCAGGTGTTCGCCAAGGGCTGGTGGCGTGCGGAGTTCCCCGACACCGACCCCTCCGCCGCCCGCTCCGCGGCCCGGCTGCTGGTCGCCGACGTCCGCGCCCGCGGCGCGGTCTGCCCGGACGAACTGGTCGCCTGGGAGCTGACCGTCAACGACCGCGGCCGGCTGTGGCTGCCGGGCATCGGCATGCCGGTGAACTGAGCGGAAGGCGTCGAGGTCGTCCCGGAACCCGGGCCGGAGGGCGCCGGGACGTCAGCCTCCCACGAAGCCCGGGCGAGCCGTCCCGCACGCCTGGCCCGTCCGAGGCCCACCCGGCAGACGTTCGTGTCCGAACACCCAGGAAGGTGCACCGTGTCCCAGCCCGTACTGCACGCCCACGACCTCGTCCGCGACCTCGGCGGACGCCGCGTCCTCGACGGCGTGTCCCTCACCGCGTCCCCCGGCCACCGGATCGGTCTGATCGGGGAGAACGGCGTCGGCAAGTCCACCCTCCTGCGGGTGCTCGCCGGTGTCGACGAACCTGACGGCGGGAGCGTCTCGCGCCCGGCCGATGTCGGATTCCTGCACCAGGAGTCGCCCTTCGACGCCGTCTCCACCCTCTCCGACGTCGTGGACGACGCGCTGCGCGAGGCCCGCGCGGACCTCGCGCGGCTCGAGCGGCTCGGTGCGGAGCTGGCCTGTGTCGGGGAGGACGACCCGCGTCACCCGGACCTGCTCGACGCCTACGGCCGGCTCCTGGAACGGGCACGGGACCAGGAGGTGTGGGATGCGGACCGCCGAGCCTCCCTGGTCCTGGAGGGCCTGGGCCTCGGCCTGCTCGCACACGACCGGACGCTCGGCTCCCTGTCCGGCGGGGAGCGCGGACGCCTCGCCCTGGCGGCGCTGCTCGTGCGGCGGCCTCCGGCCCTGTTGCTGGACGAACCGACCAACCATCTCGACGACGAGGCCGCCGCCTTTCTGGAGGAGCGGCTGCGCGCACTGCCCGGCGCGGTGATCGTCGCGAGCCACGACCGCGCCTTCCTCGACGCGGTCTGCACCGACCTGGTCGACCTCGACCCGGCCATGGACGGACCGGTCCGCTACGGCGGCGGATACAGCGCCTACCTCCAGGAGAAGCACGCCGAGCGGGAGCGCTGGGAACGGCGTTACGCGGAGGAGCAGCAGGAGCTCGTCGAGCTGCGACAGGCTGCACGGGTCACGGCGCACCGTCTCGCTCCCGACCGGGGCCCGCGCGACCACGAGAAGATGGGCTACGGCCACCGGGCGGGCCGCGTCCAGAGCCAGATCTCCCGCCGGGTCCGTGACGCGAGCCGACGGCTGGAGGAGCGGGAACGTACGCCGACCCCCGCACCGCCGGTTCCGCTGCGGTTCGCGGCTCCTCGGCCTGCCTCGCCCGCCCCGGACGGCCCGGAGCCGTTGGTGTCCCTGCGGGGGGTACGGGTGCCCGGCCGGCTCGCAGCGTCTGACCTGGACGTTTCCGCGGCCGAACGGCTGCTGGTCACCGGCCCCAACGGGGCGGGCAAGTCGACGCTGCTCGCGGTGCTCGCAGGGCGGCTCGCGGCCGAGGGCGAGGTGCGCCGTCGCCCCGGGGCGACGGTGGCCCTGCTGACGCAGGACACGGTGTTCGCGCATCCCGACCGCACGGTCCGGGACACGTACACGAGGGCGGTGGGTCCCGAGCGGGCGGAACGGGTGCCGCTCGCCCGGTTCGGCCTGCTGGGCGCCGCCGACCTGGACAAGCCGGTGGGACGGGTGTCGGCCGGGCAGCGTCGCCGGCTTGCGCTCGCCCTGGTGATGGCACGGCCTCCCCGGCTCCTGCTGCTGGACGAGCCCACCAACCATCTGTCTCCGCGTCTGTGCGACGAACTGGAGGAGGCGCTCGGCACCGGCCCGCAGGCCGTCGTGATCGCGACCCACGACCGGTGGTTGCGCCGCCGGTGGCAGGGGCGCGAGCTCCTGCTGTCTCCGGTACGGGGTGAGGCCGTCCCTCCGGATCCTGCCTGACCTGTGCGGCGGGGCCCGGCCCGGCGGCGGGTGCCGAACCCTCCGGGAGTCCGCGCCGGGCGGACTGCCGTTCGGGCACGAGCCCTACCGCGTCCCCGTCAGCGTCGCGTACACGACCGTGTTGGCGCGGTAGCCGGTCTCGCTGGACCAGTCGCCGCCGCAGGTGATGAGGCGGAGTTCGGGGCGGGGGGAAGTGCCGTAGACCTCGGCGTCGGGGAAGCGGTTCTTGGGGTGGAGGGCGACGGTGTCGACGGTGAAGAGGGCGGTGCGGCCGTCGTCGCGGTCGATCTCGATGGAGGCGCCGCGGGAGAGGGCGTCGAGGCGGTGGAAGACGGCGGGGCCGAGGGGGGTGTCGAGGTGCCCCGTGACGACGGCCGTGCCGGGGGCGCCGGGGGTGGTGCCGTCGGCGTACCAGCCGGCGACGGTGGGGGCCGCCGCGGGCGGGGGGAGCAGGGCGCCGGAGCCGTCGAGTCCGAGGGGGACGAGCGAGGTGTCGATCCCGAGGGAGGGGATGCGGATGCGCGTCGGGTCGGCGGCGGGCAGCGGCCGGGGGGCGGGGCGGGTCCGGTCGGCTCCGGAGGCGGGCCGGGCGAGGGGCTGCGCGGCGCGCTCCGTCGTCGGGGGCCGCGGGGTGGCGTCGTCGGGGGCGTGGGCGAGCAGGAGGACGCCGAGGAGCGCCGTCCAGCACAGGGCGCCGACCGAGGGGACGCGGCGCGACGGTGGGGTGCCGGGGGGAGGTGCGGAGCGGTTCTTCATGGGGTGCGTGCCTCCGCCGACGTCCGGGCCCCGGATCTCCTGACGGAGCCGGGGCCGGGACGTGCGGTGTGGGCTCAGGCGGAGTCGCGGGCGGTGGCGCGGCGGCGCATGCGGATCAGGACGCCGGCGGCGGCGCCGCCGAGGAGCAGGGCGCCGAGGGCGTACGGGTTGCCGTCGTCGCCCTCCTCGGCGGCCGCGGCCCAGCCGAAGCCCGCCTCCACCGCACCGACCGGGCGGCCGGAGATCTGGTAGGTGACGGTCTGCTTGATGCGGGGCGGGCACTTGAGGGTGACGGTGTCCGTGCCGGAGACCGCGTCGCGCGGGAGGGTGAACCGGCCCACGAGGACGCCCTTCCGGTCGCCCGGCAGGAGGTGGAACTTCCCGCCCGCCTCCGACTCGCCCTTGCCGTACGTCTCCTTGCCGCAGGCGGTGGTGCTGACGGTGACGGTGGTGCCGGGGGATGCCTTGCCGGGGTTGATCCGGACGTCGCCGGAGGGGGCGGCGACGGCGGCGGGCGCGGACAGGGCGAGGGCGCCCAGGACCAGGGCGAGCCCGGTACCCGTACGTGCGAGACGCATGCTTCTTCTCTCCTTCGGCGGAGCTTTCCTGGCCGGCTGTGCCGCGCGGCTCCTGTGCTGTGCTCCGTGCACGAGTAGGAGATCCCCGCCCGGTGATCACCGCAACGGGAGGATCGGGCGCGGTGTCCCCCGGTCGGGCTCTTGATCTTCCGCCACCGTGATCACCGTCGCAGGTCACGGCGGCCCCGGGGTCGAGCCGAAGGAAAAGCCGGCTCGCGCGCGAACGGGTGAGGGGGCCGGCACGCGGCGCCGCCGCCCCGGTTCCCTTACGGCGCGGTCTCCCTGACGAAGCGTCACGGCGACCGTCGGTGTCCTCCGACGGCGACGGGCACGCCGGGGGCCGAAGGCGCCCTGGCGTGCCCGCGACGAGGCGGCCGGGTCAGTCCCGGCCGAGGACCACCGCGAAGGCGTGCCTCAGGGTGGCCTCGGGGTCCTCCGACGCGCCCTCGGACCGCCAGGCGACGAAGCCGTCGGGGCGGACCAGGACGGCGCCGTCCGGGGTGATGCCGTGGGCCTCCGTCCAGTCCGTGTCGCTCGCGGGAGAGAGTTCCGCTTCGGGCCCGGCGCCGATCCGGTACGCGTCGAGCGGCAGCGACAGCTCCTGCGCCACACCGGTGGCCGCCGCGTGCCAGCCGCCGGCGCCGTCCTCGGAACTCAGGAGCACCAGGGACCGCTCGTACAGGTCGAGGGTGGAGACGCGGGTGCCGTCGCGGTCGAGCCACACGTGCGGAGCCCGGCTGCCGGGTTCGCCCGTCAGGCGCAGCCCGTCGGTCACGACCGGCGCCGAGGGGTCGGTGCCGAGGACGGCGCCCCGCGGATAGCGGTAGCCGAGCACCTCGTTGAGGATGCCGCCCTTCCTGCCCTGGGGTCCGCCGGCACCGGGGCCGGGGGTGTAGCCGGGGTGGCTGTGCTCGACCGACCGGGACGAGGCCCGGGCGCTCGTCGTCTCCGCGACCGGGCGGCGCTCCGCGTCGTAGGAGGCGAGCAGGCCGGGGCCGGCCCAGCCGTCCAGGACGGCGGCGAGCTTCCAGGCGAGGTTGTGGGCGTCCTGGATGCCGGTGTTGGAGCCGAAGGCCCCGGTGGGCGGCATCTCGTGGGCGGAGTCGCCGGCGAGGAACACCCGCCCGTCCGCGTACCGTTCGGCGATCCGCTCGGCCGCGTGCCAGGGAGCCCGGCCGGTGATCTCCACGTCGAGGTCGGGGACGCCCACGGCCCGCCGGATGTGTTCGCGGCAGCGCTCGTCGGTGAACTCCTCCAGCGTCTCGCCGTGTTCGGGGTGCCAGGGGGCGTGGAAGACCCAGCGCTGCCCGTTGTCGACCGGCAGCAGGGCTCCGTCGGCGTCCGGGTTCGTCAGGTAGCAGACGATGAAGTGCCGGTCGCCGACGACGTCCGCGAGGCCGCGGGAGACGAAGGTGATGCTCACGTTGTGGAAGAGGTCGCCCTGTCCGTTCTGGCCGATGCCGAGGCCCTCGCGGATCGGGCTGCGCGGGCCGTCCGCGGCGACGAGGTAGTCCGCGCGGAGGGTGGTGTGCTCACCGGTCTCGCGGCTCTTGACGCGGGCGGTGACCCCGTCGGCGTCCTGCTCGAAGGACATGAGCTCCGTGCCGAACCGCAGGTCTCCGCCCAGCTCCGCGGCGCGCTTGAGCAGGACGGGTTCGAGGTCGTTCTGGCTGCACAGGCACCATCCGGTGGGGCTGAAGCGGGCGACGCCGCCGCCCGGGTCGATCTCCCTGAACAGCCACTCCCCGACGTCGCCCACCAGGCTCGGCGTCTGCAGGATGCCGTTGTTGCGCGCCAGGACCGACGCGGCCTCCTTCACGTGCGGCTCGACGCCGGCGCTGCGGAAGACCTCCATCGTGCGCACGTTGTTGCCGCGGCCGCGCGGGTGGATCGAGGTGCCCGCGTGGCGCTCGACCAGCACGTGCGGCACGCCGAGCCGGCCCAGGAACAGCGAGGTGGACAGGCCCACCAGCGAGCCGCCGACGATGAGTACGGACGTGCGGTGACCGGGTTCCTCGCCGGCCACGTCGAATCGGTTCATTGTTGGTCTCCGGCGTCACCTGCGACGCGAGTCGGGGTTGGGATGGAGATTCCTTCCCGTCGACGACGGGTCCGCGTGCCGGGGGCACCCGGATGGCGCGCGGTTCACTCGTCCGCTTCACGGGGCTCGCGCGGTGTCGGCGCTCCTGTCAACGATCAACACATGACGGTCCCGGCGTGTCGGTCACCCGGGTTCGTTCCCCCCTCCCCCACCCAGAAGAGAAGAGGTGTGCCGGATGGCCCCCTCGGGACGCATCTCGCAGTCCGTGTTCGACGGCTCCAGGCTGCGGGTGATCCTCCTGCTCGACCTGTACGAGGGCGCGCAGCAGCAGTTCCTGGACGCGTACGAAGTCATGCACAAGCAGGTCGCCTCCATCCCCGGTCACATCAGTGACCAGCTCTGCCAGTCCATCGAGAACCCCTCGCAGTGGCTCATCACCAGCGAATGGGAGAGCGCGCCGCCGTTCCTCGCCTGGGTGAACAGCGAGGAGCACGTCGAGATCGTCAAGCCGATGCACAGCTGCGTCCGGGACACCCGTTCGATGCGCTACAGCGTCCTCCGGGAGACCAGCCTCGGTCAGCAGGAGGCGCGGCCCCGGGCCTCGGCCGACCTGCAGGTGGAGGCCCGCGTGGGCGACGGCGTGGCGCGCCACGCCCTCACCTTCACGGTGAAGCCCGGCTCGGAGTCGAAGGTGGCGGAGATCCTGGCCGGGTACCAGTCGCCCCAGGCCCAGGTCGACGAGAACACCCGGCTGCGCCGCACCTCCCTCTTCATGCACGGCAACCGCGTCGTGCGTGCCGTGGAGGTGGAGGGCGATCTCCTCGCGGCGCTGCGGCACGTCGCCCGGCAGCCCGAGGTACGGGCGGTCGAGGAGGCCATCAACCCGTACCTGGAGCAGGACCGGGACCTCACCGACCCCGAGTCGGCCCGGGTCTTCTTCACCCGGGCGGCCCTGCCGGCGGTCCACCACGTGGACTCCGACCGGCCGGCGCCGGCCGGAGTGCGCCGGCACGCGCTGTACTACCCGGCCAGGGAAGGCCGCGGGATGGACCTCGCCCGGCTGCTCGCCGAGCAGGACCGGGCCGCGGCGGACGACCCGGACAACCCGGTGCACAGCAGCACCGTGTTCCAGCGCGACGACATCGTGGTGCGCCTGATCGACGCCGCGGGCGAGCTCGACCTGGACCCCGTCGCCTCCCTCGGGCTCCGCGGCTCCGGGAAGGCCGCCGAGCTGGAGCGGCTCCTCGACGGCGCCGCGATCGGCGTCGAGGGCTCCCTGGAGACGGAGCGCAACGTCAACCGGCTCCTGTCGCACGCCGACATGCTGCCCGTCACGGACCGCTCGGCGAAGCCCTGACGGACGGCCGCGGCTCCCCCCGCGGTCGCTCCCCAGCACGTCACTGTCACATCTGGAGGTAACAACCATGCTCAAGCCACGCATCGTGACCCTGAGCGAGACGGAACCCAACCGCAGGCGCGGAGGTGACCTGCGGGCCATGCTCACGCCGGCCACCGTGGGGTCCACCAGCGGCTTCATGGGTCTGGCCATCGTCCAGCCGGGCGAGCGGATCGGCGAGCACTACCACCCGTATTCCGAGGAGTTCGTGTACGTCGTCTCGGGTGCGCTGGAAGTGGACCTGGACGGCGACACGTACGCCCTCCAGCCCGATCAGGGCCTCCTGATCCCGATCGACGTGCGGCACCGCTTCCGCAACGTGGGCGACGTGGAGGCCCGCATGGTCTTCCACCTGGGCCCGCTGGCGCCCCGGCCGAGCCTCGGCCACGTCGACACCGAGGTCACCGACGGGGCCGAGCCGGCCGCCGTGGGGCCGCACCTGACCGTGCACGGCCCGGGGCCGGTGTCCGAGCGAAGCGGGGCCATCGAGTGACCCGGCGAGTGGCCGTCACCGGGATCGGTGTGGTCGCTCCGGGCGGCACCGGAGCGAAGGCGTTCTGGGACCTGCTCTCCGCCGGCCGTACCGCCACCCGCGGCATCACCCTGTTCGACCCGGCCGGCCTGCGCTCGCGCATCGCCGCCGAGTGCGACTTCGACCCGCTGGACCACGGGCTCGACCCGGAGCTGAGCCGTCACGCGGACCGGTACATCCAGTTCGCCGTCGTGGCCGCCGGGGAGGCCGTCCAGGACTCCGGCCTCGACACCGACGCCGAGGACCCCTGGCGCGTCGCGGTCTCCCTGGGCAGCGCCGTCGGCGGCACCACCCGTCTGGAGCACGACTACGTGCTGGTCAGCGCGGGCGGGCAGCGGTGGGACGTGGACCACCGCGCGGCCGACCCCAAGCTGCACATGGCGTTCTCGCCGAGCACGCTCGCCTCCGTGGTGGCCGAGCGGTTCGGCGCCCGCGGCCCGGTGCAGACCGTCTCCACGGGCTGCACCTCCGGCCTCGACGCCGTGGGCTACGCCTTCCACACCATCCAGGAGGGCCGGGCCGACGTCTGCATCGCGGGCGCGTCCGACTCCCCGATCTCCCCCATCACCATGGCCTGCTTCGACGCCATCAAGGCCACGTCGCCCGACAACGACGACCCGGAGCACGCCTCCCGGCCCTTCGACAACAACCGCAACGGATTCGTCATGGGCGAGGGAGCGGCCGTCCTCGTGCTGGAGGAGTACGAGCACGCCCGGGCCCGCGGTGCGCACATCTACTGCGAGATCGGCGGCTACGCCACCTTCGGCAACGCGTACCACATGACCGGTCTGACCGGCGAGGGCCTGGAGATGTCCCGGGCGATCGACTCCACGCTCGACCAGGCCCGGCTCGACCCGACGCTGATCGACTACGTCAACGCGCACGGCTCGGGCACCCGGCAGAACGACCGGCACGAGACCGCCGCCGTGAAGCGGTCGCTGGGCGCGCACGCCTACGAGACGCCCATGAGCTCCATCAAGTCCATGGTGGGCCACTCGCTCGGGGCGATCGGCGCGATAGAGGTGGCCGCCTGCGTGCTCGCGCTGCAGCACCAGGTGGTCCCTCCGACGGCGAACTACGAGACCCCCGACCCCGAGTGCGACCTGGACTACGTGCCGCGCACCGCCCGCCCCCGGAAGCTCAGGAACGTGCTCTCCGTCGGCAGCGGATTCGGCGGCTTCCAGTCCGCGGTGCTCCTGACGGGACCGGGTGGGAGGACACGATGAGCACTCAGCGTCCACGGCGCGCGGTCGTCACCGGCATCGGGGTGATCGCCCCCAACGGACTGCGCGCCGACGCGTACTGGAAGTCCGTCCGCGAAGGTCTGGGCGTCCTGGACCGGATCACCCGCGAGGGGTGCGAGGACCTGCCGCTCAAGGTCGCGGGCGAGGTCCGGGGCTTCGACGCCTCCGCCCTGATCGAGGAGCCCTTCCTCGTCCAGACCGACCGCTTCAGCCACTACGCGATGGCCGCGGCCCAGCTCGCCCTCGACGACGCGGGCCTGGCCCACGACGGCCCCGAGGAGCCCTACTCCATCGGCGTCGTCACCGCGGCCGGCTCCGGCGGCGGCGAGTTCGGCCAGCGGGAGCTCCAGAAGCTCTGGTCCCGCGGCTCCAAGTTCGTCGGCCCGTACCAGTCCATCGCCTGGTTCTACGCCGCGAGCACCGGCCAGATCTCCATCCGCGGCGGGTTCAAGGGCCCCTGCGGTGTGGTCGCCAGCGACGAGGCCGGCGGCCTGGACGGCCTCGCGCACGCGGCCCGGGCCGTACGGCGCGGGACCGGCGCCGTGGTCGTCGGCGCGGCGGAGGCGCCCCTCGCCCCGTACTCGATGGTGTGCCAGCTCGGCTACCCCGAGCTCAGCACCGTCGAGGACCCGGACCGCGCCTACCGGCCCTTCACCTCGGCCGCCTGCGGCTTCGTCCCCGCGGAGGGCGGCGCGATGCTCGTCGTCGAGGACGAGGACCGCGCCCGCGACCGGGGGGCGGCCGTCCGGGCCGTCGTCGCCGGCCACGGCGCCACGTTCACCGGCGCCTCCCGGTGGCAGGAGTCCCGGGAGGGACTCGCCCGCGCCGTCCGCGTCGCCCTCGACGAGGCCGGCTGCGCGCCCGAGGAGATCGACGTCGTCTTCGCCGACGCCCTGGGCGTCCCCGAGGCCGACCGCGCGGAGGCGCTGGCGATCGCCGACGCCCTCGGCGCGCACGCCGCCCGCGTCCCCGTCACGGCGCCCAAGACGGGCATCGGCCGCGCCTACTGCGGCGCGCCCGTCCTGGACACCGCCGCCGCGGTGTTCGCGATGGAGCACGGCGTGGTCCCGCCCACGCCCAACGTGTTCGACGTCTGCCACGACCTCGACCTGGTGACGTCCCGCGCTCGCCCCGCCGAGCTGCGCACCGCCCTGGTCCTCAGCCGGGGACTCATGGGATCCAACGCGGCGCTGGTCGTGCGCCGCGGCGACGACTCCGCCCGGTAGGACCGGGCGGGAAGGAGAGCAGAGATGATCACCACCGCACTGACCTTCGACGAACTCGCCACGCTGATGAAGCAGGCGGCCGGCGTCACCGTCGACGCCCGCGAGCTGGAGAAGGAGCCGGACGCCCCGTTCACCACCCTCGGTCTCGACTCGCTGGGTCTGCTCGGGATCGTCGGCGAGCTGGAGAACCGGTACAGCGTGGCGCTGCCGACCGACGCCGAGCGCTGCAAGACCCCCGTCGAGTTCCTCGGCCTGGTCAACAGCACCCTGAAGACGGGAGCCTGACGTGTCCGGTCACACCGACAACAGCATCACCATCGACGCGCCGCTCGACCTCGTCTGGGAGATCACCAACGACATCGAGAACTGGCCCGATCTCTTCAGCGAGTACGCCTCCCTGGAGGTGCTCTCCCGCGAGGGCGACTCCACCACCTTCCGCCTGACCATGCACCCGGACGACAACGGGAAGGTCTGGAGCTGGGTGTCGGAGCGCACCGTCGACCGTCCCGGCCGCACCGTCCGCGCCCGTCGCGTCGAGACCGGCCCGTTCGACCACATGGACATCCGGTGGGAGTACGAGGAGACCCCGGCCGGCGTGCACATGCGCTGGGTGCAGGACTTCGCGATGAAGCCCGACGCCCCCGTCGACGACGCCTGGATGACGGACAACATCAACCGCAACTCCCGCACGCAGATGGCCCTCATCCGGGACCGCATCGAGCAGGTCGCCCGCGACCGCCGGAGCGCCCCGGTCCTGCCCGGCTGACCGAACCCCGCCGCGGAGACCCGCAGCACCCGCCCGACCCCTGGAAGGACGCTCGATGCACCACGCCCTGATCGTCGCCCGTATGGCGCCCGGTTCGGCCCCGGCGATCGCCGACGTGTTCGCCGCCTCGGACCGCGGGGAACTCCCGCACCTGGTCGGCGTCACCCGGCGTCGCCTGTTCCAGTTCGGCGACGTGTACCTGCACCTCATCGAGTCGGAGCAGGACCCGGCGCCGGCCATCGCGAAGCTGACCGGACACCCCGAGTTCCGGGACGCCAGCGAGAAGCTGTCGGCGTTCGTCAGCGCGTACGACCCGCAGACCTGGCGGAGCCCCAAGGACGCCATGGCGCAGTGCTTCTACCACTGGGAGCGCGACGCCGGTTCCTGATCTCCCCCGGCAGCAGGTGAAACCCGAGGCCGCCCGCCCCGCGAACGTCGCGGAGCGGGCGGCCTCGGGTTCGTCCCCCGTGTCCGCGTCAGGCGGGCACGGTGCACTCGAAGGCGTGCAGGTAGGCGTTGACCGGGCGGATCTCGCCGATGACGAGTCCGGCGTCGGTCAGCCGGTCGACCATGCTCTGCCGGGTGTGCTTGGCACCGCCGACGTTGAGGAGCAGCAGCAGGTCCATGGCGGTCGTGAACCGCATCGAGGGCGTGTCGTCGACGAGGTTCTCGATGACGACGACCCGGGCGCCGGGGCGCGCCGCCCTGCGGACGTTGGCGAGCGCCCTGCGGGTGCTGTCGTCGTCCCACTCCAGGATGTTCTTGATGATGTACACGTCCGCCTGGATCGGGATGTCCTCGCGGCAGTCGCCGGGGACCACGCGGACCCGGGAGCTCAGCGCGCCGCCGTCCCGCAGGCGCGGGTCGGCGTTCTCCACCACGCCCGGCAGGTCGAGCAGCGCGCCGTTCAGGGAGGGGTGCTTCTCCAGCAGGCTGGCCAGCACGTGTCCCTGGCCGCCGCCGATGTCCGCGACGCAGGACACGTCGCCGAGGTCGAGGAGGTCCGCGACGTCCTGCGCGGACTGCTTGCTCGACGTCGTCATGGCCCGGTTGAAGACGTGGGCCGACTCGGGGGCGTCCTCGTTGAGGTACGCGAAGAACTCCCGCTCGTACACGTCCTCGAAGACGTTCCGTCCGGAGCGCACGGCCTCGTCGAGCTTGGGCCACACGTCCCACGTCCACGGCTCGGTGCACCACAGCGCGATGTAGCGCAGGCTGTGCGGGTCGTCCTCGCGCAGCAGGCGGGACATCTCCGTGTGGGCGAAGGTGCCGTCGGGCAGCTCGGTGAAGACCCCCTGGCAGGACAGCGCGCGCAGCAGTCTGCGCAGTGTCCGCGGCTGGGTCTTGACGGCGGCCGCGAGGTCCTCCGCGGTCATGGGCGTGTCGCCCAGGGCGTCGGCCACGCCCAGGCGGGCGGCCGCGCGTACGGCGGCGGCGCACGCCGCCCCGAAGACGAGTTCCCTCAGCCGCATCGGCGGGGCGGGAGCCGGGTCAACCGTTGTCATCTGTTCGCCTTGTCCTTGCTGTCGTGCCGTGGGTGGTGTCGGGGAACCGGTGGGTCAGCACATGCCGGCGGGTTCCGAGAGGGTGCAGGTGTTGCGGGTGAAGGTGTTGCCCTTGCCGGTGTCCCGGTCGGCCAGGTCGGCGGGGCTGTTGCGCATCACCACGTTGTCGCGGACGGCGTTCTGCTCGTTGAGCACGCCCACGAAGCTCTTGAACAGCACGATGCCGCCCGAGAGCGGGGAGGTGCCCACGTTGCCGACGACCCTGTTCCGTTCCACCACCGTCTCCTCGGCGCCGGTGAGGACGATGCCCGAGCCCTGCAGGAAGGGCAGCCGGGGGGTCTTCGGGCAGTACTTGTTGTTGGCGTGGATGTCGTTGCGGCGCAGGGTCATCGCCCCCGCGCGCGGCGTGGACTCGTCGCCCACCACGAAGACGGCGGCGCAGTTCGCGGTCGCCTCGTTGCGCTCGACGGTCACGTTCCGCAGCCGGCGGACGGTGAGGCCGATCCGGTTGCCGGTCAGGGTGTTGCCGGTGACCAGCGTCCCCCGGGCGTCCGTCGCGCCCGCCTCGGTGTCGGTGGTGTTCGCCAGGAACACTCCGGCGTCGGCGTTGTCGCGGGCGGTGTTCTGGGCGAGGACACCGCGCGTGGAGCGCTCCTGGGCGATGCCCCACTTCCCGTTCTTCTCGGCGAGCACCTTGCGGACCGTCAGCCGGTCGGTCCGGGAGGCCCACAGCCCGTTGGCGGCGTAGCCCCTGACGGCGAGGGAGCGCACGGTGACGCCCTCGACGGGGCTGCCGTCCGTACCGGTCACGCAGATGCCGTGACCGGCCTGGGCGCACGTGTCGCCGGCGGCGGCGTCACCGGGGACGAGGACCGTGGACGCCAGGCCCGAGCCGCGCAGCGTCAGGCGCGAGGTGGTGATCCGGACGCTCTCGCGGTAGGTGCCGGGTGACAGGACGATGGTGTCCCCCGGCTTCGCGGCGTCCACGGCCTTCTGGATCGATGCGCCGGGCTTCACCAGGTGGGCGGTACGGGCCCCGGCGCCGGGCGCGGCCGCGCCGAGCCCCGAGGCCGTGAGGGCCACGGTGCAGGCCAGCAGGGCGATCTGTCGTTTGGTCATGTGCCGAAGCTAAGAGCGCGTATTCCGGCCTGCCACCGGTGATCCCCCAGGCGGACCTAGGCATACCTCCCTGCGGTCCACGCTCGGGCGTGGCGCGCGGGTCCTCACGCCGATCGCCCGTCCTGCGTGGATCATGGGGGGCCGCCGGGGGCACGTCCCCGGTGCGGCGGGCGGCGAAGGGGTTCGGATGCGCACGTGGTGGCCCTTGGCCGCGGTCTGTCTGGGCACGTTCATGCTCCTGCTGGACGTCACGATCGTGACGGTGGCGCTGCCCGCCATGGCGACCGACCTCGGCACGACGCTCTCCGAGCTGCAGTGGGTGGTCGACGCGTACGCGCTGGCGCTGGCGGCGCTGCTCCTCGGCGTCGGCTCCCGCGCCGACCGGACCGGCCGCCGGAAGGTCTACCTCGTCGGGCTGATCGTCTTCACCGCGGCGTCGGTGGCGTGCGCGGTCGCCCCGACCGCGGGTGTCCTGATCGGCGCCCGCGCGGTGCAGGGGATCGGCGCCGCCGGGATGTTCGGTACCACGATCGCCCTGCTCGGCACGCACTACGCAGGCCGGGACCGGGGGATCGCCTTCGCCGTGTGGGGCGCCACCAACTCGGTCGCCGCCGCGGCCGGGCCCGTGGCCGGCGGGCTCCTCACCCAGTACCTCGACTGGCGCTGGATCTTCTTCGTCAACCTGCCGGTCTGCCTGGCAGCGGTCGCGATGACCCTCCTGTCCGTCCGCGAGTCCACGGGACGGGGAGGGCGGCGTGCGGACGTCCTCGGCACCGTCTCCTTCACGGTGGCGAGCGGGGCCCTCACCTTCGGCCTGATCCGCGCCCATGCGGACGGCTGGACGACGCCCTTCACCCTCGGTCTCTTCGGCACGGCGGCCGTCGCCCTCACCCTGTTCCTCGTGGTCGAGACGCGGGTCGAGCACCCCGTCCTCGACCTGTCGCTGTTCCGCCGCCCCTCGTTCACCGGCATCATGACCGGCGCCCTCTTCCTGCAAGGCGCCGCCTTCGCCTACCTGTTGTACGAGTCCCTCTGGATGCAGTCCGTCCTCGGATACGGGCCGGTCGAGGCGGGTCTCCACCTCCTGCCCATGTGCGCCTCCGCGTTCCTCGCCTCCGCCCTCGCCGGCCGCTTCGGCCCCTGGCTCCCCCGGGCCACCATCGGCGGCGGACTGGCCCTCATCGCCCTCGGCTCCGCCCTCCAGGCCACCCTCGACGCGGGCTCGTCCGGCACCGACCTCATGGCGGGCCTCGTCGTCGCGGGCCTGGGCGTCGGGCTCGTGACGCCCAGCCTGTCGGCCGCGGCCCTGGCCACCGTCCCCCCGGAGCGCGGCGGCATGGTGGGCGGCGCCGTCAACACCTTCCGCCAGCTCGGCTTCGCCCTCGGCATCGCCGTCTTCGGCGTGATCTTCCAGTCGCGGATCGAGACCGTCCTGCGCGCGGACGGCGGCGTCCCCGACCCCCACGCGGCGGCCGTCGCCCTCTCCGGCGGCCAGGCCCGCGCGCTCGTCTCCGCCGTCCCCGACGGCGAGCGCGCAGCGATGGCCCACCTGGTCCGGGAGGCCTTCGCCTCCGGCCTCGACGCCGTCCTCGCCGTGGCCGCCGCCCTCGGGGCCGTGGCCTCCCTGGTCGTCGTCGCGACCGTACGCGTCCCCGCGGGCGGCCCCGAACGGCGCGGCCGCCCGGACGCGGTCCCCGGCCCCCACGGACAGGAGGGCCGGACGGACGTCGCCCTGGAGACGGGCAAGGGCTCCTGACCGAGGCCGCCCCACCTCACCAGGGGGTCATGCTCATCCCCTGCTCGACCCAGTCGGCGAAGGTGACGGGCCGGCCGGCCCGCCGCAAGGGGAGGATCCGGTCACAGCCGGCCCGCCCGTCGAACCACATCTCGCCGCGGTGGGGTCCCGTGACGACGAGCAGCGTCGAGAAGCCGCAGCCGCCCTCCTGGAGGAACACCGCGCCGGCCGTCATGCGCTCGTACAGCACCCCGCCCTCGGCGTCCCACGCCTCCCACGCCTCCGTGTCCTCCCGGGGCGGCTCCCGCTCGTCGTGCTCCTCGTCGTGGGCACGGTACGAGTCGGGGTGCGGAAACGGCTCCGCGAGCAGGTGGTAGTTCGTGTCCGTATCGCCGTACCATCCCCACCCCCGCGGCCCCCGCCACAACCTCCGGAACCGCCCCCCGGCGTCGCCGAACCTCAGCAGATGCGTGCGGTACTCCCCCGGCAGCGCGATCCCCAGGTCCCGCTCCGCCTCCCGCACGTCCGCCTCGGTCAGACGTCTCTCCAGCGGGTTCCCCTCCCGCCGCACCACCTCGGGATCCAGCCGCTCGTGCCGATGGCCCCGCGACAGCCGCAGGTACTCCGCCGCCCAGTCGATCGTCATGTCCCGAGGGTAGACAGGGCGTGCGGAAACGGGGGCGCGGGGACGGCGGGGGTGGTGTCAGTGCCTCGAAGTATCCTTCCCGGCACCGCAACCGACCGTGAGGAACGAGAGCATTGACCGCCCTGTCTGCTTTTCCGCTGCCCTTCGAAGCCACGCGTTCGCTGGCGTTCGCCACACCGCGGACGCTGCGCGAGCGTGAGATGACGGAGTGCAGCGCGCACCTTCGGGAGAAGGCGGGGTGGTTCGAGAAGATGCGCGACCCCGAGATCGTCGCGCGGTGGACGCGCGAGGCGAGGGAGCAGGGGCTGACCGAGGCTCAGGTGCGGTACGTGCTGGCCGAGCTGGCGCACTACGCGTCCCTGCGGGATCCCCGGACCGGTATCGAGGTGTCGGTCGTGGACGGCGTGTGGCAGTCGGACACGCTGATCGACGACAAGCTGGCGGCCCGGCTGCGGGAGGCGGTCCAGGTCCTGGAGGACGTGCCCGAGACCGAGCTCGACTGGCATCCCGGCTCCGACGGGCAGGTGCTCGACCTGGTGCACCCCTCTCTGTTCTGTCTGGTGCGCGAGGCCGGCGGCACGCCCGAGCGGGCCTGGGTGAACCCGACGAACCGGTACTCGAAGCACGAGTTCTCGGAGAGGTTCCAGTGGCTGCCCACGGACGTGGACGTCAGCGAGGACGGTGACGTCGCGTTCCGTTCGTACGTGAACAACGTCCACCCCGAGGCGCACCGCGAGCTGGCCGCCGTCCTACCGGAGCTGTTCGCGCGCATGCTCCCGCTGTGGGAGAACGTCCTCACCGATCTGCGCCATCCGCGGCCCCTGCGCGTCCCGGCCGACCCGTACGCCTGGTACGAGGCGGAACCGGTCTACCCCCGCCAGGACTCCTACGCCGACCCGGCGGCCTATGCGGAGGCCCGCAGCGCCTGGGAGCAGGCCCACGGCGAGTGGTGGGAGAACCGCCGTCCGGTCATCCCCGACGCCCCGGACTTCACGGCGCCCGAGGTGCCCGACGCCGCGTCCCGCGTCGACCTGCGCGGCCGCCGCCTCCAGGTCATCGTCAAGCTCGCCACCATCCACCTCACGCCGGAGAAGCCCGAGTACGCCGGCGGCTCCTGGCACGTCGAGGGGATGATCAACGAGCGGATCGTCTCGACCGGCATCTACTACTGGGACAGCGAGAACATCACCGACAGCCGGCTGAGCTTCCGGGCCGCCCTCGACGACCCCGACTACGAGCAGAACGACGACAACGGCGTCCGCGAGGTCTACGGCCTGGAGAACGAGGACGCGCTCAACCAGCTGCTGGGCTCCGCCGCCACCCCGGCCGGCCGCTGCCTGGCCTTCCCCAACCTCTACCAGCACCGCGTCGGTTCGTTCGGCCTCGCCGACCCCACCCGCCCCGGCCACCGCAAGATCCTCGCGTTCTTCCTCGTCGACCCCTCCGAGACCCTCGTCTCCACCTCCGACGTACCTCCGCAGCAGCCCTGGTCCGCCACCTCGACCATGACCCTCGACCAGGCCCGGACCTACCGCGAACAGCTCATGCAGGAACGCAAGTTCTTCGTCGACGAGCACAACGAGCAGGTCTACGAACGCGAGTTCTCGCTCTGCGAGCACTGAGCCTCCCCACCGCCCTGGCCCGGCCGGCGCCCCGGGACGCCGGCCGGGCCGGCCCGTCGCCGGCTAGGCCTCGGACTCGTCACCCGCGTCGGCCGCCCCCAACCGCTGTCGGACCTCCTCCGCCAGCGGATTGCCCAGGGAGTCCAGGATCGCGACCGCCTCGACCAGGAGCGCCCGCGCCTCCGCGGCGCGGCCCGCTCCGCCCAGCTCGACGGCCAGCGCCTCCAGGGAACGGGCCAGTCCCAGCAGATCCCCTATGCGGCGCCGTACCTCCACGGCCTGCCGGTACCAGCCGACGGCCTCCTCCGCGCGCCCGACCGTCCGGCACACGTCCCCCAGTCCGTGCAGGGACTTGGCCTCGGTGGGCAGGTCGGCCGTGGCCCGCGCGCCGGCGAGAGCCCGCTCGTACTCCTCGAAGGCGGCGGTGGGACGGCCGAGGGCGAGGCTGATTCCCGCGATCTCCGCCCGTGAGATGGCCTCGCTGCGCAGGTCGCCGTTGCTCTGATGGATCGGCAGGAGGTCCTGCTGACGTTCCAGCGCCTCCTCCTGGCGCCCCATGAGACGCAGTGTCCAGGCGATGTTGCCGATGCTCATCGCCTGCCACTGGGTGTCGCCCGTTTCCTCACTGATCCTCAGGGCCTCGGTGAAGTGGCGCATGGCGTCCTCGTACAGGCCCATGTCCGACTCGGCCCCGCCGACACAGATGAGGCTCCATGTCTCGGCCCACCGGTCGTCCAGGCGACGGGACGCCTGGA
The DNA here is from genome assembly GCF_055584185.1 of Streptomyces sp. NPDC104202. NCBI lineage: Bacteria > Bacillati > Actinomycetota > Actinomycetes > Kitasatosporales > Streptomycetaceae > Streptomyces > Streptomyces sp. NPDC104202. The sequence continues at coordinate 21,843 of NZ_JBVJMN010000028.1, forward strand.
CGGCGGTTCCCGACAGGGTCCTGCGGTGGGCGTCGTGGCGGCGCAGCCTCAGGAAGTACACCAGCGCCACCGGCAGCTTCCAGGCCACGTCGTCCAAGCCGAGCTCGACCGCCTGGTCGACGGCGGGGAGCAGGCTCTGGAGTTCGGCGTCGCACCAGGCGAGGGCCTCTTCCGGTCCGGGGAAGGACACGGAATGGGCGAGCGCGTCGCGGTCCAGGGGCACGTGCCGACGCCCGGGGACCAGGACGCGGTCCGCTGCGTCCGCCATGTGCAGATAGTGGGAGAGCTCCCGGCCCAGGGCCGCTTCCCTCTCCTCACGTGCCTCTTCGGCCACGACCCGCTCGCGCGCGTAGTCCCGGAGCAGGTCGTGGTACGCGTACCGTCGGGGCCCCGTGGCCTCCAGCATGTTGACCGCGACGAGCGCCTGCAGGGCCTGCCGGGTCTCCTGCTCGGACCGGCCGACCAGGGCGGCGGCCGTCGGCACGGAGAAGTCCGGCCCGGCGTGCAGTGAGAGGAGCCGGAACGCCCTGGCGTCGGCGGGGGGAAGTTGCTGATAGGACCACGAGAACACCGTGCGCACTCCACTTCGCTCATCCGGTGCGGACAAAGATCCCAGCCGACGGTCGTCGGCCTCCAGTTCCTCGATCAGTTCACCCAGGCTCGTACCGGATCCCGCCTGCTGGGCGGCGATCCGGACGGTGAGCGGGAGACGGCCGCAGCGCTCCACGAGCCGGTCCGCTCCCGCCTCGTCGTCGCCCGACAGCTTGCGGAACAACTCCACCGCGTCCGGCGCGTCGAGGGGACTGATCTGGACGGGTACGGCGCCGTCGAAGGCCGTCAGCGCACCCAGACGGTTCCTGCTGGTGACGATGGTGAAACAGCCGGGTGCGGAGGGGAGCAGCGGCCGGATCTGGTCGGCGTCGCCCGCGTTGTCCGCGACCAGGAGCACCTGCTTGCCGTCGAGCAGGGTGCGGAAGAAGGCCGACATCGACTCCAGCGAGCCCGGTATCCGGTCCGCCGGTGCTCCCAGGGCGATCAGGAACCCGTGGAGGACCTCCTCCGGCGTGAGAGGAGCCAGTCGGTCGTATCCCCTGAGGTTCGCGTAGAGCTGGCCGTCCGGGTAGCGCTCTTTCGCCTGGTGTCCCCAGTGGACCGCGAGGGCGCTCTTGCCGACCCCTGCCGGCCCGGAGACCGCGACCACCCCGTTGTCGGTCGTGGCGACCACGCTCAGCGCGGCCAGCCCCTCCGTCCGGTCGACGAAGCAGGTCGCGGCCCGGGGCAGTTGTCTGGGCACCGGCAGAGGCGGTGCCGGTGGGGCTTGGGCGTAGGCGTGGACGCCGCCGTGGATGACCGCGGCCTGCACCACGTTGGTGGCGTTGCCGGTGAACTGGTTGCCCCTGCTGTCCGCGTGCGCGTGGCGCGGCTCGGTGGCGGTACCGCTCCCGTCCGCGACGACGGTCTCCGTCCCGACGGAGGCATGGTCGGAGTGCCGTCCGACGGGTTCGCTGTCGGTCATGGTCACCTTCCGCTGAGGCTGGAGATGATGGCCGATCGTGGTGCTCGGCTCCGCGAGGGTGGAACAGGAGGGGCGAGCGGGGTCGAACGAGCGGTTCGGGAGGCGGTCGACGGACGGCTGACGGACGGATCAACGCGGGCGTCCAGGCTAGCAGCGGGGTGCCCGACTGTCCCGGCCCTCGCCTTGGGCCGCGTGGCGAACTGACGTGCAGGTGCGGGCACTTCACTTCGAACGCACCCTTCCGCTCCGGGGTGGCGGGACGTGGATCGCCCCGGGCCCCTCCCGTGGGAGTGGCCCGGGGCGATGAAGTGCCGCCGCCCGCTCCGCCCGTCACTGCATCGTCAGGCCGCCGTTGACCTCGTTCGTCTGGACGACGTTCTTGGCCTCGCCGTGGAAGGTGTTGGTGACGGATGGGGTGGAGGCGCGGGTCCAGAGGTGTTCGCATTCCTGGCGGAAGGAGGGGTCGCGGGTGAACTCCTCGTCCAGGGCGGCGGCGATCTCGGTCTCGGTGGTGGGGACGGGGGTGCGGCCGGCGAAGCGTTCGCGGATGCGGCGCCAGAGGGTGGGGAGGGCGGCGGTGGCGGACTCGCTCACCGCCGTGGCGGCTCCGGCCACGAGGGCCCCGGCGATGGCGAGGGACAAGGGATCCATGGACGACCTCCACTCGACGGGTGTGCTGCGTCCATCATGGAGGTACGGGCGGGCCGGCCACAGCCCCTGCGCCGGGGGTCAGGCGTGGCCGGTGCGGGTGCGGGCGGCGGTGAGGGCGTCCTTGACCTCGCGGACGACGCGGGCGGCGTCGTCGGGGCGGTTGACGACGTCGGTGTGGTTCATGTCGATGACGAGGACCTCGCTGGCCGAGTAGTGGCGGTGGACCCAGTCGTCGTAGCCGGACCAGAGCGTGCGGTAGTACTCGACGAGGGCCTCGTCCTGTTCGAATTCGCGGCCGCGGAGTCCGATGCGCTGGAGGACGGTGGAGAAGTCGGCCTTGAGGTAGACCATGAGGTCGGGGGCCTTGCGGTACGGCAGGCCGTCGATCTCGCGCATCATCTCGTCGAGGAGGCCCTCGTACACCTGCATCTCCAGGGAGCTGATGCGGCCCAGGTCGTGGTTGACCTTGGCGAAGTACCAGTCCTCGTAGATGGAGCGGTCGAGGACGTTGTCGCCCTGCTTGTACGCCTCCTTGATGGAGGCGAACCGCGTCTGGAGGAAGTAGAGCTGGAGGAGGAAGGGGTAGCGCTTGGCCTGGATCTCCTCGGGGCTCGCCGTGTAGAAGAGCGGCAGGATGGGGTTGTCGTCCACGCTCTCGTAGAAGACGTCGCTGCCGAGCTCCTTGGCGAGCAGTTCGGCGACGCTCGTCTTGCCGATCCCGATCATGCCTCCGACGCAGATCACCGACATACCTCACTTCTCCCTGGGGACTTCTGTGCGCGGACGGAGCCGGTCCGCCCACGGCACCGGGACGTGGGCGGCGGTCGCTCGATTCCCCGGGATCTGCATGATCGGTGTCGCGTGGCCCCCCGCCCGGGCGCGGGCCCCGGCGCGGGCCGCGTTCTCGGCGGGCCCCACCGGCCGCTGCGCGAGTGCCGCCCAGGGGAACGAACCTTCGCCTCGCGGCCGCTCTGAAGCATAGAGGACGACGCGCGCCGGGCGGCCCCGGCGGCGGTGTCCGCGGCGGCGCATCCCAGGGCCCGGGCGGCGGCCGGGCGGGGCGAGTGACGTACGGCACTCCGGCAGGCCCGGCACGGGGCCCGTCAGTGGAGGGTGGTGGAGGTGATGACGAGGATGGGTTCGTCGACGAAGTCGTGGGTGAGGGTGACGGTGCGTGGGTCGTCGTGGGTGGTGAGGGTGAGGACGACGGTGGTGTGGAGGCCGGTGACGGCGGCGTCGACGGGGAGGGAGACGTGGACGAAGTCGAGGGTGTGGGAGGGGCTGAGGGTGAGGGAGGGGGCGGAGTCGCCGGGGGTGGCGTCCAGGGTGATGTCGGCGCGGAGGGTGGTGATGCCTTCGGCGGCGAAGTTCAGTCCGGCGGCGTTCACGGTGAGGGGGTGCTGGACCTCCTGCACGGTGTGGGTGTGGAAGGCGACGAACCTCAGCATCGCGGCCTTCGGCAGCGGGAGGGGGACCTCCAGGGTCCGCGAGACCTCCACGGCCGTGCCGGCGCCGACCCCCTGGAGGGTGGTCGACCGTCCGCCGTCGAGCACCGTGCCGCCGAGGGGGACGCGGGGTGCCGGGGCCTGGCCGTTCCTGACGTCGGCCGCGTGCAGGAGCCTGAGGTCGAGGAGGCCGCGGTTCGACGCCTGGGCCGTGGGGGGCGACCCGGAGAGGGGCGTGGTCGTCAGCTCGCCGCCGTGGGCGGTGCGGCGCAGGTTGAGCACCAGCCGGGTGCGTACGGGCTGGGGGAAGACGTCGTCGAGGCGGACGGCGACCGTGCCGAAGAGGGGCGCCGGTCCGGGCGAGGCGAGCTGCTGGAGGAAGAGGTTGACGAGGGTGGTGGCCGGGGTGGGCCGCTCGTCGGAGATGTCGACGCTCACCTGGATGCCGGCGCCGTCCCCGTCGGCGAAGGCGGCGCGGCCTGCCGGGAAGCCCTGGAGGCCGGAGGGGGTGCGGGGGTCGAGACCTCCGGGGAGGGCGACGCGCAGGGTGCGACCGGCGGCCTCCGGGGTGGCGAGGACGTCCGCGCGCAGCCGCGCGAGGTCGATCGGGTCGGCCATCGGGGCGACGGTGAAGGTGAAGTGGAACCGGCAGCCGCTGAGGGTGGCGGGCGACTCGTCGACGACGGAGTCGAGGGCCGCGAGGGCGCCCTGGGCTGTGACGAGGATTCCGTACGCGTCGGGGACGGCGATCACCGTGCCGCTGACCTGGCCGAGGAAGACCCGCTGGAGCGAGGGGTACGCGGCGGGGACGTCGCCCAGCGTGGTCAGTTCGCGGAACTCCGACCGCGGTCCCGCGAAGTCGTTGAGGTCGTTGGCGTCGATGATCGGCCGGGTCGCGCCCTCGGCGGTGATGGTGAACCGGGCGCGGTGGGCGTCGGTGTGGAAGTGGAGGCCGAGCGCGAGGGTGCGGCGGAAGCGGGCGGTGCAGGGGAAGAAGACGTAGGAGCCGATCCGGTCGAGGAGGGACGGCATGACGGGGGCGTCCCCGGTGTTGCCGCCGTCGCCGAAGACCTGGAACTGCAGCCCGTCGAAGACCGGGCCGTGGGCGGGGAAGCCGAGGTCCGGCTCGGTGACGAGGGCCGTCTGGTATCCGGAGTAGGTCGGCTCGTACTCCAGGCGCAGCTCACCGCCCCTGGTGAGGTGCACGTAGGCGGCCTCGACGAGTGATCCGGTCAGTTCGAAGGCGGCCGTGAGGGTGGTCCCGCCGACCCTGGCCGTGGTGCCCGCGACCCGGTGGACGGCGACCGAGCCGTCGGCCTCGGTGATCGGCACGGCCAGCGTCACGACCGGCCGCAGGTCCGGCACGGGATGCAGGGCGCCCGAGGTGACGGAGGACAGGACGCTCTGCGACAGGTCCTCCTTCAGGGTCAGGGCGAGGGTGGCGCGGTTGAACGGCCCCCCGTCGGCCGCGACGTCGCCGGGCCGCTGGACGACGTCGAAGGCGAACCTGGGGTCACGGGCGGGCAGGACGTACGCGGGGAGGAACCACGTCGCGTCGGGGAAGGGACCGAACGCGAGGACGTCGGGGGCGGAGCTGCTCTCCAGCCGGGGCAGCAGCGGCGCGTCGGCGGGGAGCACGGGTCTCCCGCCCTCGTCGATCACCGACTCGACGTGGTCGCCGGTCCGTCCCACCAGCCAGTGCCGGGGCTCCGCGGCGAGGAATGCGTCGAACGCCTGCTCCATCCGTCCCATGGCGTCTCCCCGTGGGGTGGTCCGTCACGCGTCCCGCCCGGACGGCCGGCCCCGCACGCTCGGGGGCGCGGTTCCGCCGGTGCCGCACGGGGGCGTCGACGGCCGCGTGACGTACCGGTCCTCGGGTGTCGATCCGGTCCGCGGGCGCCTTCGGCGGCGCCGCCGGACCCTCGCCGCTCCGCGCACGGAGGGGGGTCGACGGGTGCGCCTGAAGATACTTCGACAGTAGTTCCGACTCCCCCGGCGTCGCCACCTGGCGGGGGGGCGCTTACGGAGCCCGAACCGGCGGATTCCCCACCGGCGCCCTCAGGTCAGGAGGGTGCGCCGGCGGTCGGCGGAGTCCTGGAGGCCGACCGCTCGACCGTCCTCCCGGCAGGGACGGGCATGGCCTTCGCCGCCAACCATTGCAACACTCCGTTGCATTCGGCGGCAGCGTCATTGCATCAATACAGCACCTCTCACCTGCAGTTACTAGAAATGTTCATTGACGCATTCATGAATGCAACGTAGCTTTCAGGGAACTTCGAACATGTCGTACCGCGAGATGAGGACGGACCATGAGCGACTCCCTGCACACCGTCACGGCGCTGCCGACGGAACGGCGGACAGGCTGCCCCTTCGACCCGCCGGCCGAGCTGATCGACGCCCGGCGGCACGGCCCCCTCAGCGCCTACACGCACCCCGGCGGCAAGCCCGGCTGGCTGATCACCGGATACGACATGGTGCGGTCGGTCCTGGCCGACCCCCGGTTCAGCTCGCGCAAGGACCTCATGAACGTCGTCGACTTCGCGCTGCCGCCGGCGCCGCCCGGCGAGTTCCTCCTCATGGACGAGCCGGAGCACAGCCGCTACCGGAAGCCCCTGGTCGGCAAGTTCACCGTGCGGCGGATGCGGATGCTGACCGAGCGGATCGAGCAGATCACCGCCGACTGTCTGGACGCCATGGAGGAGACCGGGCCGCCGACGGACCTGGTGACCGCGTTCGCCAAGCCCATCCCCACCATCGTGATCTGCGAGATCCTGGGCGTGCCGTACGAGGACCGGGCATCCTTCCAGGAGCAGATCGACACGTTCATGGGCGGAGAGGTCGGCGACGAGGAGCTGATCGCGGCCTACACCGCGACGCAGGAGTACCTGGCGCGGCTGGTGGCCGCCAAGCGCGCCCACCCCACCGACGACATCCTCAGCGAGCTCACCGAAAGCGACCTGACCGACGAGGAACTGCGGGGCATCAGCCTCATCCTCCTCGCGGCCGGGTTCGACACCACGGCGAACATGCTGTCGCTCGGCACGTTCGCCCTCCTGCGGAACCCCGGCCAACTCGCCGCGCTGCGTGCCGATCCCTCCCTCACCGACGGGGCCGTGGAGGAGCTGCTGCGGTACCTGAGCGTCGCCAAGACCTTCCACCGGACGGCCCTGGAGGACGTGGAGCTGGACGGCAGGACCGTCAAGGCCGGCACGACCGTCGTCCTGTCGTACCACACCGCCAACCACGACCCCGACCGCTTCGCCGACCCCCAGACGCTCGACATCCGCCGCCAGGCCGCCGGGCACCTGGCCTTCAGCCACGGCATCCACCAGTGCCTCGGTCAGCAGCTGGCGCGCGTGGAGATGCGGGTCGCGTTCCGGGCGCTGGTCGACCGCTTCCCCACGCTGCGCCTCGCCGTTCCCGCCGAGGAGGTCGTCCTGCGCCCGGAGACCGCGGACATCTTCGGGGTGAAGAGCCTCCCGGTCACCTGGGACGCGCGGTGAGCGCGCCGCGGCTGACCGCCGACCGCACGCGCTGCATCGGCGCCGGCATGTGCGCCATGACCGCCCCCGACGTCTTCGACCAGGACCCCGACGACGGCCTCGTGCTCGTGCTGCACGCCGAACCGCCCGCCGCCCACCGCGCGGCGGCACGGATGGCCGTCGGCGTCTGCCCCTCGGGGGCGATCGCCCTCCACGAGCCGGAGACCGGGGGCACCTGGGGGCTTGTCTGACCATCGCCCCGGACGCGGCCCCTCGCGGGGGACCGCACGGGCGGCACGGGCGAGCCGTCCCGCTCCGGGGTACGGCAGACGGCCGGAGACCTCTTCGGCCGGTGGTCGGGGCCGGACACCGACGACGGGGTGCGGTCGGTCGGGGTCAGGGCGGCGGCCGGCATCGTGCCGGTGCCCGGGGACCGCTTCCCGATCGCGACGCACTCCGCGGCGAGGGACGCCGCGCTACAGCTCGGCGTGAGCGGCGACTCGACCCCGGTGCAGCTCGCGGCGGGCCTCATGGTCTGTGAGGCAGCCGTCAAGGACCCGTCCTCCTGCCGGACCAGGCCCCGAGGGCTCGTCGGCATCGCCGTGCGTGAGCGCGCTCGGGAGTGCCGGGTGGGGTGTGGGTGGACGGGGGCGAGGGTGGCGATGCATCCGTCGGTTCCTGGGGCCTGTCGTCACCATCCCCTCGTTGCCCGAAGGGCGGCCCTGCGGCGTCCGGTGCGTGCTCTCGGTGTGCCGGGGGGGGAAGTGCTCGTACGGGGCGTACTCGCGCTTTCGCCCGGCGCGGCGAGAGCGCCTGCCAGGCGTCGCGGGGCAGAGGGGATGGTGACGACAGGCCCTAGAGGCCGACGTCCCGGGCCCTGAGGTCCGCCAGGGTCTCCCGGCGCACCAGCACCCGGGCCAGACCGTCGCGCACGGCGACCACCGGCGGGCGGCCGACGAGGTTGTACGAGGAGGCCATCGACAGGTGGTAGGCGCCTGCCACCGGGACGGCGAGCAGGTCGCCCGGGCGGGTGTCGGCGGGCAGCGGCACGTCCTCGGCGAGGATGTCGCCGGCCTCGCAGTGGCGGCCGACCACCGTCACGCGCTCGTCGTCGGCCGGTGAGTGACGGCCGATCAGGCGGGGCGCGTACCGCACTCCGTAGAGCGCGGGCCGCGGGTTGTCGCTCATTCCGCCGTCCACCGCGACGAACGTCCGCCCGGGCCCGCGTTTCACCGCGAGGACCCGGTAGACGGCGACGCCGGCGGGGCCCGTCACCGCGCGCCCGGGCTCGATGAGGAGGCGCGGCACGGGAAGCGCCGCGGCGGCGCAGCTGCGGGCCAGTTCGGCGCGGACCCTCGCCGCCAGCGCCACGGGGTCGAGGCACGGCTCGCCGGGGCGGTAGGCGATCCCGTGACCGCCGCCGAGGTCGAGCTCGGGCAGGACGGTGCCGTGGGTGTCGCGGACCCTGGCCATGAGGCCGACGAGCCTGCGGACGGCGACGAGGTAGGGCTTGACGTCGGTGATCTGCGAGCCGAGGTGGCAGTGGAGTCCGGTGAGTTCGAGGCCCGGCTGGTCGAGGACGCGGGCGAGGGCGTGCTGGGCGTGGCCGTCGCGGAGGGAGAGCCCGAACTTCTGGTCGTCGGAGCCGGTGCGGATCTTGGCGTGGCCGCCGGCGCTGATGCCCGGCGTGACCCGGAGCATGACCTTCTGACGGCTCCCGGGGCCGACCGCGGCGGCGATGCGGGCGATCTCGGCGGAGGTGTCGATGGCGATCCGGCCGACGCCGAGGCGCAGCGCGGTCTCCAGGTCGCGGGGTGACTTGGCGTTGCCGTGGAGGAGGATGCGCTCGGCCGGGAAGCCGGTGGTGACGGCGAGTTCCAGCTCGCCGGCCGAGCAGACGTCGAGGCCGAACCCCTCCTCCTCCATCCAGTGGACGACGGCGCGGCACAGGAACGCCTTGGCCGCGTAGTGGATCCCTGCCTCGGGGAAGGCGCCGCGGTAGGCGCGGCAGCGCGCGCGGACCTCGGCCTCGTCGAGGACGTACACGGGGGTGCCGTGGCCCTCTGCGATCTCCGCGAGGGACACCCCGGCGACGCGGACGTCGCCGTGCGGTCCCTCGGTGGTGGTGGCGGGCCAGACCCGGCGGGTCCCGGCGGCCGCGGTTCCCGTGGGGGTACGGGGGCCGGGGGCCGGGCCGGTCGGGGCGGCGGGCAGGGGAAGGGTGGTCGTCATGGCCGCTGTTCCCTTCACCGTGCGACGGCGCTGAGCGGGCGGGCGGGCGTCGACGGCCGCGCCGGGCGGGCGGGCGCGGTGGCCGGCCGCGGGTCTCCCGGGGCGGCGGGGGCGGCGGGGGCAGGGGCCGTGAGGACCGGGTCGATCCGGAGCGTGCGGACGCCGAGCGGCTCCACGAGCGCGCGGAGGGCCGGTTCGGCGAGGACGATCCAAGGCTGGCCGGCGCCCAGGACGGCCCGCAGCCGTGCCGGAGCGGTGAATGCGACGGCGGTCCGGCCGCCGACGGGGGTCCGGAAGAGGCGGGTGACGCACCCGCCGGAGCCCGGCCGGACGGGGACGCAGAGCCGTCCGGCCGGGAGCGGTTCCCCGGGTTCGGGCTCGTCTCCGTACAGGGCAGCAGACATGGGTTCCTCCGCGGAAGGGGCGGGCCCCGGGCGCGGTCGCCGCGGGGTGTCCCCGACGCTATGCCCGGTGCCCGCCGGTCCGGACGGCCTCCTGACGCTCCCCTGACGGTGTCCGCCGGGACGCATACGCCGCGCATACGCCGCGCACGCCCGGATGCGCTCCTCCGCCGGACCGGGGCGCCGGTCCGGCGGTCCTCCCGGCCCGCCGAGGACGGACGCACCCGCCGATGACCGCCCCGCCGGCCCGCCGTACCGGTGGGATGCCGCCGTGCCCGTCGAGAGCCGCCGGACCTGACACGGTCCGGCTGCCGTGCGACGGTGGATACAGGGCCGGGCCACGGGCGTGCGTGCGCCGCCGCACCGGATGTCCGCCGTGCCCGGGGTGACCAGCCCTGGAGGATGCGTCATGCGGGCGAGCGACAGAGCACCGGGCGGGCCCCGGGCCGATCGCGTGACACGGCCCGGTGCGGCGCGGCCGGGCGGCGCGCCCGGCAGGCGGGGCGCACGGCGGGCCCGGCGGGCGACGGAGTGGGGCCGGGCCAGGTACGCGGGGTCGTGGGCGGAGTACCTGTGGCGGCGGCTGGACGCGTTCGACTTCCTCAACCAGGCGATCCTGCTGGCCGCCACGCTCCTGCTGTGCGCGGTCCCGTTCCTCCTCGTCACCTCGGCCCTGGCGGGGCGGTCGGCGGTGTCGGGGATGACGCGGCGGCTGGGCCTGAGCCGGGAGGCGGCGGCCGACATGGGGGACCTGTTCGCCTCCTCCTCGGCGACGTCCGCAGCGGTCACCGGCCTGTCGTGGGTGTTCTTCGTGCTGGCCGGGCTCGCGTCGGCCGGCTCGCTCCAGAAGCTGTACCAGCAGATGTTCCGGCTGCCTCCGCGGCGGCTGCGGGACGGGCTGCGGGCGCTGGTGTGGCTGGCCGTGGCCGTCGGCTGCACCGCGCTGGGCGCCTTCTCGGGGCGCGGCTTCTACGACCGCGCGCCGATCCTGTGGTGGGTGGTCAACGTCCCGGCGTTCATCGCCTTCTGGTGGTTCACGATGTGGTTCCTGCTGGCGGGGCGCGTCCACTGGCGGAGGCTGGCGTCCTGCGCCGTCGCCACCGGGGTGCTGTGGTTCGGGATGCTGGTCGTCTTCCACTTCGTCTTCTCGGGCATGGTCACCGGGTACGAGGACAAGTACGGGCCCATCGGCGTCGTGTTCGCCCTGATGTCGTTCTTCATCGCGATCGGGGTGGTCATCACCCTGGGTGCGGCCGTCGGCATGACGTGGCAGGACCGGCACATGTCCTTCCGGTCCGCGGCCGCCCGGCTGAGGCGGCCGTCGTGACGGCCGGCGGCCGCGGTCCCTCGCCGGGCCGGCGGCGTTCCGCCGCGCCGTCGACGTTCGTCGACCACGTGCGCCCGGACGGTGTGGTGGAGCGCTGGGAGTCGCGCCGTCACCGCAAGCACCAGCGGCCCGCCGCCGGGTCGACCTGGTGGGCGCCCTCGGCGCGCGGCTGGTGGATCGCGGTCCTCTTCGCCGTCGGTTCGGTGCTCTTCGCCGTCGGATCGGTGCCGGGCTACACCGAGGCGGTCGGCGTACGCGGGGACACGGTCACGTACTTCGTCGGGTCGCTGTTCTTCACCGCCGCGGCGTTCCTCTGCTACCGCGAGGCGGTCGACGCGGCGGTCCCGCCGTCCGCGGTCCCGCCGTCCGCGGTCCCGCCGTCCGCGCCCGGTCGCGGGCGCGGGCGTGGGCGCGGGCGGTCGCGCGTCCCGCGGCACCGTCCGGTCGACTGGTGGGCGACCGCGATCCAGCTGGTCGGCACCGTGTACTTCAACGTCAGCACGGGCGTCGCCATGGGCAGCAGCCTCTCCGCGGCCACCGCGCACGCGCACGTGTGGCGCCCCGACGCGATCGGCTCGGTGTGCTTCCTCGTCGCCAGTCTCCTCGCCTGGTACGAGACCTGTCACGGCTGGGCGGCCTGGCGGCCCTCGTCGTGGTCCTGGTGGATCACGCTGGCCAACCTCGTCGGCTCCGTGGCCTTCGGCGTCTCCGCCGTCGCCGGGTACGTCGACCCGGTGACCGGCGAGGTGCGCGACGCGACGGGGGCCGACACCACGACGCTGATCGGCGCCGTCTGCTTCCTCGTGGGCTCGGTCCTGCTCCTGCCCGAGCGCACGGAGCGGACCCGCGAGGCGGCGCCGTCGGCCGCGACGGGCACGGCGGCTCCGTAGCCCGTCGCCCACGGCCGACGCTCCGGCCCGGTGCGGCGTCGCCCGCGTACGGCACTCCCCCGGCCGCACGCGGCCGGCGCTGCGGCGCCGTGAGCCTCCCCCGCGGCATTCCACGGACGACGGGCGGGCTCCTCGCGCGCACCCTCCTGGCGCCCGTCCGGGCCCCGTCCCGTTCCCGCGCGACGACGCCGTCCGCTCCCCGGACGGCGGGACGCCGGACCTCGGTGCCGGCGGCGCGGCGGTGACCGCCCCCGTCTTCCCCTGAGGACCGGTGGCCGGGCGGCTCGGACCGTCCGGCGGCCGGACGTGTGGATCTCGTGCGGATCGGCGTCAGGTCCTGCGCCGAAGGTCCGCCCGACGGCTTCCGGCGGCGCCTCCACCCCGCGGAGACGTCCCCTTTTGCGCACGTCGCGATGGGGCCATGTCGCCATCAACCGACCCTCTCCCAGGCGGTTCTGTTGGGGCGTCAGGACCGTTTGCCTTTCGCTCGTACGTTCTGGAAACCTCCGTTCGACGTGTCCGATCCACGAGCAACGGAGCACCCTCCCATGCCCTCACGGCGCACACGCCGCGCCTGGCTCACGGCGGTCGCCGCGGCCTCGCTCGCGTTCACCGGCCTGGCGGCGCCCGCCCAGGCCGAGGACGTACCACAGGGAGGCTCGGACCCGACGGTCCAGGATCCCCTGACGGCCGAGACCACGCTGTCGCCGCTCGCGGCCAGTGCCTGGACCTCGCCCGGCGGCGCGGCCTCCCCCGGCGACTTCACGCTCTCCCCCGGCGCGCTGAACTCCGAGACGACCACGCGGGTCACCCGCCTGGACAAGGTGCTGCCGAAGTCGGGTGTGCAGAACCTGCTCGCGGGGGCCAACCGGACGGTGGACCCGTGGTGCTCCCGCGACCCGTTCGGCACCGCCGCGGACCCGGACATCAAGTACTGCCTCCAGAGCGACGACTCGATCTCGCGCGAGTGGGTCCCCCAGGGGTTCACCGGCGTCTCCGACGCCAAGGACAACGAGCTGTGGGGCGAGGCGGGGAACATCCAGCTGTTCGCCTCGTACGACGGCTGGGACCCGGGGCGGGAGAACGACCCCGACCCGGCGACGGGCGACTGCACCAGGGCCGAGCTGGAGGCCGACGACGCCTGCAACCAGAAGGGCGTCCGGATCACCTTCGTGCAGAGCCGCACCAACCCCGCCACCGGCACGCCGGAGGTCAAGTACCGGCACGTGCTGCTGGGGTGGACGTACGTCAACTCGGCCGACCACGTCTCGTTCGACGGCCTGCACGCCTCCGAGTACCCGATCCAGAAGGGCGTCCACGCCGGCGGCATCGTCTGGTACGGCAACTACCTGTACGTCGCCGACACCCGCAACGGCCTGCGCGTCTTCGACATGCGCACCATCATGGACCTGGACCCGGACGGCGACCCTTCCACGCACGACGCGATGGGGGCGGACACCGACGGCGTGCAGACCACGGCCGATGTGCAGGACAAGACGAAGGTCGGCCGCCACGACAACGTCTGGTACAGCTTCGGCTACCGCTACGTGATGCCGCAGGTCGCCGCGTGGAAGTTCAAGGCCGACCAGGGCAACCCCACGGGTTCCTACAAGTGCGTGGCGACGGGCGCCCCGAAGGCGTCGTACATCTCGCTGGACCGCAGCGAGACCCCGGACCGGCTGCTGATGGGCGAGTACTGCCGTCCGGAGAGCGGCTACCCCTCCACCGGGCGGATCGCCTCCTACCCGGTGGCGGCGCTGGAGGGCCGTTCCGCCGACGTCCCCGCGCAGGGCTGGGCGAACTACCTGCCGCTGGCCGACGGCGGAGCACAGGGCGCGGCGGCGGCCGGCGGCACGCTGTACGTGAACGAGTCCAAGGGCACGGACGAGCCGGGCAACCTCTGGCGCTACGAGTGGAGCGGCGGCTCGCTGGTGGCGAAGGGCCAGGCGATCAAGACCGCCCGGGGCGCCGAGGACCTGTACGTCGAGCGCGGCACGGGCCGGCTGTGGTCGCTCTCCGAGCACCGCCCGGGATCGGCGGGCGACTGCACGGCGAACCGGGACGCCGCCGATCCGGCGGGCACGGACTACTGCCAGCGGGTGCTCTACGGCCACAAGCTGAGCTGGGTCGACAGCCGGCCGTAGGAACGGAGCGGGGTCGCGCCGCATCGGGCGGGACCCGTCCGCATCGGGCGGTGTGCCCACCCGACGTCCGGGTGGGCACACCGCCCTCCGGCGCTTTCAGGACGGGGCGCCGGGGCCGCCGAGCACGCGCACGGCCTGCACGATCAGGTCCCAGAACGCCTCCGTGTCGACGTCCGTGCCGACCTCGACGTCGGCGGGCCGGCCGGTCACCCCGTGCAGGTCCACCACGGTCGCGCCCCGGGTGTGGGTGCCGTTCAGCTCGACCGCGACCGCCGCCCGGACGAGGGTGACCAGCGACGGGTCGATCAGATGGGCGACGGTGAGCGGGTCGTGGAGCGGGGGCGCGTCGAAGCCGAACACCTCGCGGTAGGTGGCCGCGAAGAAGGTGAGGAGGTCGACGCAGAGCCGGCTCAGGGGCGTGCCGAGCGCCGCGATCCGGGCGACGACCTCGGGAGTGGCTCGTACCTGGTGGGTCGCGTTGAGGCCGAACATGGTCACCGGCACCCCGCTGCGGAAGACGACGTCCGCGGCCTCCGGATCGCACAGGATGTTGAACTCGGCCGCGGGGGTGGTGTTCCCGCGGCCGGTGGAGCCGCCCATGAGGACGATCCGCTCGATCCGTCCGGCGAGTTCGGGGTGGGCGAGCAGGAGGACGGCGATGTTGGTGAGGGGGCCGGTCGGCACGAGGGTGACCGGCTCCGGACGGGCGAGCAGGACCTCCCGGACGAGCGTGAGGGCGTCGCGGGGGTCCTGCGGCACGTCCGGCTCGCCCCGCGCGAAGCCGGGCCCGTCCAGGCCGGAGTCGCCGTGGATGTCCGCGGCGATCCGGGGCGGGCCGTGCAGCGGGCGGTCGCGGCCCGCCGCGACCGGCACGCCCCGGATGCCGGCCGCGGAACAGACCCGGCGGGCGTTGAGCGTGGTCTTCTCCAGCGTCTGGTTGCCCGCGACGGTGGTGATCGCGAGCAGGTCGACGGCCGGGTGCGCGGCGGCGAGCAGGATGGCGAAGGCGTCGTCGTGACCGGGGTCGCAGTCGAGGATCACAGGGACCGGCATGGGCACACCGTCCCACACTCCGCCCGGCGGGTTCCGCGATCCGCTCCGGTCAGACCGCCGGTGTCCCGCTCCCGGCGGGATCCGGGCGGCGGGCGTAGGTGAAGAGGTGGTCCTCGGGGGCCGCGCGGTCGTCGTCCGGGGCGAAGACCGACAGCGCGTGGTGGAGCACGTCGAGGCCGCAGTCCTCCCGCTGGAGGCGCAGGTACTCGTCGACGGAGAAGCTGGAGACCCTGACGGTCCGCTCCATCCAGACGATCTCGATGTCCTCGACGTCCGCGGGGACGGTGGCTGTCACCAGGAAGCCGCCCGGGGCGAGCCAGCCGGCCATGCGGCGGAGGGACTCGGCCGCCTCCGCCCGGCTCATCATCATCAGCGGGAAGAAGGCGCAGACCGCGTCGAAGCCGCCTTCGGGCGCGTCGAAGGCGCGTACGTCGCACTGGACGAACCGGGCTCCGGGCACCTGGGCGCTCGCGAGGGCGACCATCTCGCCGGAGACGTCGATGCCGGTCACCTCGCAGCCGGCGTCCGCCAGGAGGCCGGCCACCGGACGTCCGGTGCCGCTGCCGACGTCGAGGACCCTGGCTCCCGGGGCCAGTCGGGCGGTGAGCCATTCGACCGCCGCGAGCTGGGCCGGCAGCCGGACGAAGGCGCGCTCGTAGTCGATGCCCAGGCCGTCGAAGAGTTCCGCCGCCGACATCGGCCGCCCCTGGGTGCCGTCGTGTTCCATTCCGTGTCCCTTCCGCCGTCGGGTGCCTACGGGGGGTTCGTACCACGGGGGCTCCGGCTGACGGGGGGTTTCCGGCAACGCGCCCCCGGCGGCGGGATCGCCGGGGGCGGCCCGCCGCACCGCGCAGCCGGCGGAGGGTCAGGACGGGAGGGCGAGCAGGCCGATCTCCGGGGCCAGGACACCGGGTTGGGCGAGCGCGCGGAAGTCCGGCTCGACCTCGGCGAGGTCGAGGGCGCCGGAGCGGACGGCGTGGTAGCGGACCACGGTCCAGACGAAGATGTCGAGGCTGTCGAACCGGGTGTGCTCTTCCAGGACCTCCTCCTCGTGGAACCACACCGCGACGCGGCCGTCGGTGAGCACGACGTGGTAGTTGCCCCCGCCGTCGGCGCCGATGGACCACACGTCGTCGTCCGAGAGCTCCGTCTCGTGGTCGGAGTCGAGGACGCGGCAGTCGTTGGCGGCGAAGTCGAAGGCGTAGGACCAGTCCTCGATGTCGAGGACCGCCGGCAGGGTTCCCGCGCGGACGCGGCGGTCGAAGGCGGCCAGCGCGGCCGCGGCGTCCTTCGGGAGCCGGGCCAGGAAGGGGTCGACCGGGCGGGTGTCGTCCGGGACGCCGGCCCTCGGCGCGTCGGGGAACCAGCGCGCCACGTCGGCGTCCAGGTCGCGTTCCACGTACCCGGCCAGCTGATCAGCGGTGAGTGACATGCGGCGAGGCTAGCGGAGGCCGTACGGACGGCCTCCGGGGGATGCGGCGGCGGGCTCGGCGTGCTCCGGGGGCGGGGCGGGCGGGAACGTCCGGCGGCCCGCCGGCGGAACACCGTGACCGCATTTCGGCGAAATACCTGGCGCCCTTCGCTTTCCCCGCAGGACGATGATCGGCCCGCCCTTCGGCATACGAGCAGATCGACGGTGCCGCGGATCGACGAAAGGCCGGGATTCCACGGGGGTGGATATCGGCGCGGCGTTTTCCGGTGGACCGGTCGCCCGACCTCGCATCCACCTGCGGGCGACTCCTCGCACGTTTGTCCGTGGGGCGGCGTGGAAGAAGTGAATCCGACGACCGGCCGGGGCGCGGCCGGGGCGGCACGGCCTTCGCGGCACCACGACCCGAACAGGAGCCCCTCGTTGCGCTTCTACGCCCAGACCTCCGCACGGCGGAACCTCCAGGTGCTGGTGGACCTGGTCGCCGTGGCACTGATCGCCGCCGTCGTGTGGGCGGCGCTCCTCGTACGCGAGACGATCATGCTGCTGGCTGAGCCGGGGAAGAAGGTGGAGAGCGCCGGGGACAGCCTCGCCGAGGAGCTCGGGAACGCGGGCGACGCGGCCTCGGACGTGCCGTTCGTCGGCGGGGTCCTGAAGAAGCCGCTGGAGGCGGCGGCCGACGCCGGCTCCGGTTTCGCCGACGCGGGCGTGTCGCTCCAGGAGACCGTCAGCCAGGTCGCGAACGTGACCACGGCCGTCCTCATCGTCGTTCCGGTGCTCTTCGTCCTCTTGCTGTGGCTGCCGCCGCGCCTGCTGTGGATCCGGCGCAGCGCGACCCTGCGGCGGCTCGTCGAGGCCCCGGGAGGCGCCGACCTGCTCGCCCTGCGCGCCCTCACCGGTCCGCCGCGCGCGCTGGCCGGGCCGGCGGCCCCGCCCGGCGGCTGGGCCGACGCCTGGCGCCAGGGCGACCCGGGGGCGATCGCCGACCTCAGCGCGCTCGCGCTCCGGCGCGCCGGGCTGCGCCCCTGAGGCCCGGCGGGAGGCGGACCGCGTGCGCGGTCCGGTCCGTGGGCTGGACGGGGGTCGTAGCCTGGGGGGAACCGCTGCCGCGTTCCTCGGCGCGGCAGGGACGACTGGAGGGGAGGACCGCGTGGACAAGGAGATCTGGCTCACCGTGGCCGTCGTGCTCGTGCTCGCGGTGGCGGTCTGTGCGGCCGTCCTGCTGGTACGGGTCTTCCGCGCGCGCAGACTGCTGGTCGACGCCGGCATCCCCTTGCAGTCCAAGGCCCTGTTCTGGGCCGCGGTGGTGTACACGGTCTCGCCGATCGACCTCATTCCCGATCCCGTCTACCTGGACGACGTGGGCGTGCTCCTGATCGCCCTGCGCGTGCTGCACTCCGCGGCCGCCGGCCGGGGGGCGGAGCCCGAAAGGCTTCCCGAGGGCCCGGAGGCGTAGCCCGGCCGTCCCGGGCGCGTGCCGCCCTCCGGGTGAGCCCCGCGGCCGGCCGCGTCCATGCTCCTTTCCGGAGTCGTCATGGACGGGACGGCGACTTCTACGCGCATGGAATTCCCCGCCATTCCAGCGGAACGCACCATCGGGAATGACGGGCTTTGGAGCTACGCCCACACCTGCGCGCGAAGGGGCGAAATACCCTCCCGGCCGGGAGAGAATTCCGGACGCACTGTCCGAAATAATCCTGAGGAATGCTCCGTGCGACCAAGACTCTCCGGCATATCCGCCTCCGTGGCCGCATGCGGACTGCTCGGCTCACTCGTCACCGCCTGCGGTGCGCCCGAGGACGGCGGGACCACCCTGCGCCTGGTGGCGCCCGAGTACGGCAACACCCCGGCGACCGGCTCCAAGGCGTACTGGGACAGGCTCACCGCGGCCTTCACGGCCGCGCACCCCGGCACGAAGGTCGAGGTGACGCTGTACCCGTGGGCCGACGTCGACCGCGAGGTCACCCGCATGGTCGAGGAGGACGACGCCCCCGACGTCGCCCTGATGGGGGCCTACTCCGACTTCGCCGCGCAGGGCCGCCTCTACTCGGCCGACGAACTGCTGTCGGTCAGGGCCGAGGCCAACTTCCTGCCGCCGCTCGTGGAGGCCGGCTCGGTGGACAACACCCTGTACGGGCTGCCCTTCGTGGCCAGCAGCCGGCTGCTCTTCTACAACCAGGAGCTGTTCGACCAGGCCGGCGCGAAGCCGCCGAAGACCTGGTCGGAGCTGAAGGAGGCGGCCGAGGCCCTCAAGAAGGAGGGCGTGCTCTACCCCTACGCCCTGCCGCTCGGTCCCGAGGAGGCCCACGCCGAGGCCCTCATCTGGGAACTCAGCAACGGCGGCGGGTACACCGACATCACCGGCAGCTACAGCATCGCGTCGGACCAGAACACCCAGACCTTCCGCTGGCTGCGGGACAACCTCGTCCGGCCCGCCCTCACCGGCCCGGTCCCGCCCGCCCAGCTCGACCGCCAGGACGCCTTCGCCGCCTTCCTGCGCGGCGACGTCGGCATGGTCAACGGCTACCCCTCGCTGCTCCACGAGGCCCGCGCGAAGGGCATGAGGGTCGGCACGCTGAGCATGCCCGTCTCGGACACCCTCGCCGAGGGCAAGTCCACCCCCGCCGCCGGCGTCGCCGACTGGATGATGGCCTTCCGGCACGACGGCAACCGCGAACGCGTCGGCGCGTTCCTGGACTTCGTCTACCAGGACAAGAACCTCAACGAGTTCGCCGGCCGCTACCACCTGCTGCCCTCGACGGTCTCCGCCACCATGGCCTCCCGCGGCGCCACCACCGATCCCAGCACCGAGCAGTTCCTCACCGCGCTCCGCGGCGCCGAGCTCTACCCGGTCAACGAGCCCTCCTGGCTGGAGGTCAGCAACACCATCAAGCGCACCATCGGCAAGGCCGTCGCCCCCTCCGCCGACCCCAAGGTCGTCCTGGAGGACATCGCCCAGAAGGCGCGGGACGCGCAGCGGGAGTAGGGGGTACGGGCCGGTCAGGCCAGCACCCTCAGGGCGGAGGGGCGGACGCGCAGGGTCACCGGGAGCGTGGCGTCGACCTCTCCGTCGGCGCCGTACGGCAGGGGCCGGTCGGCCTCGATGCGGATCTCCTTGCCGCGCAGGACCTCGACCTGGGGGCGGGCCAGGTGGGCGCCCGTCTTCAGCTCGTTCATCATGGCGAAGAAGAGCCGCTTGGGCGCTTCGTTGATGACGACGACGTCGAGCAGTCCGTCGTCGACGCGGGCGTCCGGGGCGACCTTCCGGCCGAAGCCGTAGAAGCCGGAGTTCGCCGCGACGACGGTGTAGCCGGTGCGTTCGTGCGTCTCGCCGTCGATCGTGATCCGGTACGCGGCGGGCTTCCAGGCGAGGACGGCCCGGAGGCCGCCGACGTAGTAGGAGGCGGCTCCGCGCAGCAGCCGGGTGGTGTTGGCGTGGTGGTTGGCCACCGCGTCGACGCCGGCGTACACGCTGCCCAGGACGCACACGCGCGCGTGGACGGCGGACTCCACCTCGATCGTGTCGACGGCGCGCGGCTCGCCGTCGAGGAGTATCGGGGCGAGCCGGCTCGCGTCGGCGGGGAGCCCCAGGGCGCGCGCGAAGTCGTTGCCGCGGCCCGCGGGGACCAGGCCCAGCACCGTGTCCGTACCGCTGAGGGCGCCGCCGACGCATCCGGCCATGCCGTCGCCGCCGACGGCGAGCACGACGCGCCCCTCCTCCCCGGCCGCCCGGGCGAGCTCGCGGGCGTGCTCCAGGCTGCGGCTGTAGACGGTGTCGAGGCCGGCGCCGGCCTCCCGCAGCAGCCGGGCCAGCGGGAGCAGGCCCGCCGTACCGCTGGAACCCCCTGCGGTGGGGTTGACGACGGCGGTGAACTGTCGCATGGGTCTGGCCTCCGGGCGGCAGAAGGGGTTCAGCGGACGGGGATGAGGACTCCGGGGCTGAGCACGCCGGACGGGTCGACCTCGGCCTTGACGGCCTGCAGCATACGGATGCCGAGGGGGCCGATCTCGCGGGCGTACCAGTCGCGGTGGTCGGTGCCGACGCCGTGGTGGTGGCTGATGGTGCCGCCGGCCGCCAGGATCGCGTCGTTGGCCGCCCGCTTCGCCGGCTCCCAGTGCGCGACGGCGTCCTCTCCCTGCGCGGAGACGACGGTGAAGTAGAGCGAGGCGCCGTTCTCGTACGTGTGGGAGATGTGGCACATGACGAGGGGCGGGGTGCCGGCCTCGGTGAGGGTGCTCGTCAGCGCGTCGCGGACCGCCGCGTACAGACCGGGGATCGCGGACCAGAACGCGGCCGTCTCCAGCGTCTCGGCGAACGCGCCGGCGTCGAGGAGGGCGTCGCGCAGGTAGGGCGCGTCGTACCGGCCGTGCTCCCAGCGGTCGCCGGGCTCCTCGCCGACGTACGCGCCGTCGCAGGCGAGAAGGACCTCGCGGGCGGCGGCACGGCGGGCCGACGTGTCCTCCTCGGTGCCCTCGAAGCCGACGATCGCCATGCAGCCGGGGTCCTGCGGGAGTTCGGCGCTGCCGATGGCGTCGGGCTGGGCGAGGCCGATGAAGGTCTCCGACTCGTCGGACAGCCGCAGCACCGTGGGGCGCGGGCCGTCCTGGGCCAGGCGGCGCAGTGCCGCGGTGCCGGCCTCGAAGGAGGCGAAGCGCCATCCCTCGTAGACCCGCCGGGTCGGCAGCGGACGGACGCGCACGGTCACGGCCGTGATCACGCCGAGGGCGCCCTCGGAGCCGAGGAGGAGCTGGCGCAGGTCGGGGCCTGCGGCGGAGCGGGGGGCCCGGCCGGTCTCCAGGGTGCCTTCGGGGGTGGCGACGGTCAGGCCGAGGACCATCTCGTCGAAGCGGCCGTATCCGGCGGACGCCTGTCCGCTGGAGCGGGCGGCGGCGAAGCCGCCGACGGACGCCCACTCGAAGGACTGGGGGAAGTGCCCGAGGGTCCAGCCCCGTTCGTTGAGCAGGGCCTCGCACTGCGGGCCGCGGAGTCCGGGCTGCAGCGTCGCGGTGCGCGACACCTCGTCGAGGGCGAGGAGTCCGTCGAGGCGGCGCAGGTCGAGGGCGACGAACGGCTTCTTCGTGGTGGGCGCCAGGCCGCCGACGACGGAGGTGCCGCCGCCGAAGGGGACGGCGCCGACGCCGTGGTCGGCGCAGGCGCGCAGGACGGCGAGGACCTCGTCGTGACTGCCGGGCAGCACGACGGCGGCCGGGATGTCGTCGACCTCGCCGGCGCGGATGCGCAGGAGGTCGGGGGTCGACTTGCCGCGGGTGTGGCGGACGCGGCTCTCGGCGTCGTCGCGCAGGCCGTCGGGTGCGGCGAGGGCTGCGGCGAGCGCGGTACGGGCCTCGTCGGTGAGCCCGGGGGCGGGGAGTTCGATGTCCGTGAGGGCGGCGGGACCGCTCTCACGGGGGGTGACGCCGAGCAGGTCCCGCAGCAGGCCGGTGACCGAGTCGGGCAGCGGTGCCGCCTTGGCCGGGTCGCCCCAGCCGCTCCACAACATGTCCACTTCGAAAGGGTTCCTCACGGTCTGTTTCACGGACGCGCTGCCACTGGGCCCGCGCTGGCATTACACTGTGACAGATGACGCCCATTCGTCACAACCATGCGGACGCAGATCCCGTCCTCGACGCCGCCCGCGACTGCGTGCTCGCCGTCGGCGTACGGCGGACCACCCTCACCGACGTCGCCCGGCGCGCGGGCGTGTCCCGGATGACGCTCTACCGGCGCTGGCCCGACGTGCGCAGCCTCGTCGGCGACCTGATGACCCGTGAGTGGATCGCCGTCGCCGCCGACGCCATGCCCCCCGCCGACGAGGACCGGCCCGAACGGGACCGGATCGTCGAGGGACTCGTCTCCGGAGCGGCGGCGTTCCGCGCCCACCCGCTCTTCCACAAGATCCTCGACGTCGACCCCGAGCTGCTGCTGCCGTACGTCCTCGACCGCCGGGGCGCCAGCCAGGACGCCCTGCTCGGACTCCTCCACACGGCGCTCGAGGACGGCCACGAGGACGGCTCCGTACGCCGCGTGCGGCCGGACCTCCAGGCCCGGTCCCTGCTGCTCGTCGTCCAGTCCTTCACGCTCTCGCTGCGCACCATGACCGACGAGACCGATCCCGAACTGAGCGAGGCCGCCTTCCTCGGCGAGCTGCGCACCCTGCTGGAGAGGACGCTCACGCCATGAACCCCACGAGCAGCACCGCCCTGCCCGGCTCCTCGCTCGACGCCGAGCGGCGCCGGCGCGAACTCGCCCGGCTCGCCGACGGCGAGGCCGTCGACGTCCTCGTCGTCGGCCTCGGCGCCACCGGGGCCGGGGCCGCGCTCGACGCCGCCGCCCGCGGGCTCGCCGTCGCCGCGATCGACGCCCACGACCTGGCGTTCGGCACGTCCCGCTGGAGCTCCAAGCTCATCCACGGCGGACTGCGGTACCTCGCCTCCGGGCAGCTCGACGTCGCCCACGAGAGCGCCGTCGAACGCGGCATCCTGATGGAGCGCACCGCCCCCCACCTGGTCCGCGCCCAGCCGTTCGTCCTCCCCCTCACCCCGCTCGTCAGCCGCGGCCAGGCCGCCCTGGCCCGCTCCGGCTTCCTCGCCGGCGACCTGCTGCGCGTCGCGGCCCGCACCTCGCGCCACACCCTCCCCCGGCCCCGCACCCTCTCCGCCGTCGAGACCCGGCACCTCGCGCCGGCCCTGCGCCCCACCGGCCTGCGCGGCGGACTCCTGTCCTGGGACGGCCAGCTCTCGGACGACGCCCGCCTGGTGACCGCGATCGCCCGCACCGCCGCCGCCCACGGCGCCCGGATCCTGACCCGTACCCGCGCCGTCCGGCTCGACCGGGAGGGCGCGACGGTCCGCGACGAGACCACCGGCGAGGAACTGCGCGTCCGCGCCCGCACCGTGATCAACGCGACCGGGGTCTGGGCGGGCGGCCTCGTCGACGACATCCGCCTGCGGCCCTCGCGCGGCACCCATCTCGTCCTGCGCTCCGAGGACCTCGGCCGCCTCTCCGCCGGCCTGCACATCCCGATCCCCGGCGAGACCAACCGCTTCGTCCTCGTCCTGCCCCAGGGCGACGGACGCGTCTACGTGGGCCTCACCGACGAGCCGGTCGACGGCGACGTCCCCGACGTGCCGGACGTCCCCGAGACCGACGTCGGCTTCCTCCTCGACGTCCTCGGGTCGGCCCTGGACGTCACCCTCCACCGGACCGACGTGGTCGGCGCCTTCGCCGGTCTGCGCCCGCTGCTCGACACCCGGGGACCGGAGGGCCGCACCGCCGACATCTCCCGCAGGCACGCCGTGCTCACCTCGCCCGACGGCGTCGTCACCGTCGTCGGCGGGAAGCTCACCACCTACCGCCGCATGGCGCAGGACGCCGTCGACGCCGCCGTCGCCGCGAGCGGCCTGACCGCCGGCCCGTGCCGCACGACGTCCCTGCCCCTCGTCGGGGCCGCCCCGGCGCGGGCCCTCGCCGGACTCGACGTACCACCGCGCCTCGTGCAGCGGTACGGGGCCGAGGCACCGGCCGTCCACGCCCTCGGGCTCGCGGACCCCACCCTGGCCGAGCCCGTCGTCCCCGGGCATCCCGTCACCGGCGCCGAACTGCTGTGGGCCGTCCGCCACGAGGGCGCGCTCGACGCCTCCGACCTCCTCGACCGCCGCACCCGCATCGGTCTGGTCCCCGAGGACCGCACCGTCGCCGAGAAGGCGGCCCGGGAGGCCCTCGCGGCACGCTGAGTCCGCATGGCGGGTCCTGCCGGGTCCTGGGATGATTTCCCCCGAACCCGGAGGAAAGCCATGAGTCCTGACCAGCAAGAACCTCCACCGGACGGCTCCGCGGAGCACCACGGTCCGGAGGCCGGGAACGCCGGGGAGCGGCAGGCGGGGACCGGGGGCCGTGACTCCGCGCCGGACACCGGAGCGCACGCCGCGGACGCCGGGACCGCGGACTCCACGGGCGGGAGCGGTGACGGGGCGGCCGGGCGTGCCTCCGCCGGGGACGGGAGGCACCGGTGGCACCCCCGCCTCACGCTCCCCGGCTGCTGGGGCGCGCTCCTCCTCGCCTGTCTCTCCTTCACCCCTTCCCTGCTGCCGCGGGGCGGCGTCCTCCAGGGGCTGATCTGCGGCATCAGCGCGGCCATCGGATACGGACTCGGCGTGGTCGCCGCCTCCGTGTGGCGCGCGTTCGCCGACCGGGACCCGCGGACCCCGTCGCGCGGGACGTGGCGGGTCCTCGTCCTCTGCGCGATCGTGCTGTTCGGCCTCTCCTTCGGGCTCGGCCAGTACTGGCAGCACGAGATCCGCCGGCTCATGGGCGTCACCGACTACGACGTCGTCACGACCGTCGCCTGCCCCTTCGTCGCCGCCCTCGTCTTCTGGCTGCTGTTGCTCGCGGGCCGGGGACTCCGGCGTCTGTACCACTGGTCCTTCCGCCTCCTGCGGCGCTGGATCGGGCCCCGCGCGGCACGCGTGGTCGGCTGGATCGCGGTGGCGGCCCTGGCGTGGTCCGTGGTCAGCGGCGTCCTGCTGGCCGGGTTCGTGAACGCGACCAACGAGGCCTTCTCCCTGCGGGACGACGAGACCCCGGAGGGCGTGAGCCGCCCGACGACCACCCTGCGCTCCGGCGGGCCCGGCTCGCTGGTGCCGTGGGACACCCTGGGCTACCAGGGCCGCGCCTTCACCGGCACCGGCCCGACGGCCCGGGACATCGGCGCGTTCACCCAGCGCCCCGCCCAGGAGCCCGTCCGGGCCTACGCCGGGCTCCAGACCGCCGACGACGCGGAGGCGCGCGCCCAGCGGGCCGTCGCCGACCTCCAGCGCGCCGGCGGCTTCGAGCGCGAGAACCTGCTCGTGATGACCACGACCGGAAGCGGCTGGGTCGACCCCGCCGCCGTCGACTCCTTCGAGTACCTCGGCGACGGCGACTCCGCCACGGTGGCCATGCAGTACTCGTACCTGCCGTCCTGGCTCTCCTACCTCGTCGACCAGTCCAAGGCGCGCGAGGCGGGCCGCGAACTCTTCGACGCGGTCTACGACGTCTGGTCCAAGCTCCCCCAGGACCGGCGGCCTCGGCTCTTCGTGGCCGGCGAGAGCCTGGGGTCCTTCGGCGGCGAGGCCGCCTTCAGCGGCGAGTACGACCTCCGCAACCGCACGGCCGGCACGCTGTTCGCCGGGCCGCCGAACTTCAACACGCTGTTCCGCGACTTCAGCGACCACCGCGACCCGGACAGCCCGGAGATCGAGCCCGTCTACAAGGACGGGCGGACCGTCCGCTTCACCGACGACCCCACCGGCGGGATCCCTCCGGCCGGCCGGCCGTGGGACGGCACGCGGGTGCTGTACCTGATGCACCCCTCCGACCCGATCGTCTGGTGGAGCCCGGAGCTGGCGCTCTCCGAGCCCGACTGGATCGGCGAGGCACCCGGCAGCGACGTCCTGGAGGAGATGGTCTGGTTCCCCTTCGTGACCTTCTGGCAGGTCACCGCCGACCTGCCGTTCTCCACCGGCGTGCCGGACGGCCACGGACACACGTACAAGGCCGCGTACGTCGACGGCTGGAACGCCGTCATGCGGCCGTCGGGCTTCACCCCGCAGGACCTGGACCGGCTGCGGGACGTCGTCGGTCAGGACCGCTGACGGCGCGGGCGGCACCGCGCGGGTGCTCCCCGGCCCGGCTCCGCGCAGAGGGCTCGGCGCGGCTCAGCGGAGCAGGAATCCCGCGAGGTAGCCGAACGCGTTGACCGCCCAGTGCAGTCCCATCGGCGCGAGCAGGCTGTCGCTGCGGCGGCGCAGCTCGCAGAAGAGGACGCCCGACGCCCCCGTGAAGAGGACGGCGCCCGCGACCGCGAGGAACGTGCCGAGCGGGGAGTCGCCGACGACCGAGCCCAGGGCCGGCTTCGCCGTGGCCAGGTGCAGGGAGGGCAGGACGTGCCACAGGCCGAACAGGGCGCTGGAGACCGCCGTCGCCCAGCCCGTCCCCCGGGCCCGGCGGACCAGTCCGTACAGCACCCCGCGGAAGGCGACCTCCTCCACCAGGACGGTGCCGACGGGCACCACCACGAGGACGCGCACCGCCAGTTCGCCCCCGGTCATACCGTCGTGGCGCCGGTCCTCGAACAGCGGACGGGTGGCCGGCAGCAGGGCCCCGACGAGGTAGACCAGGGCCACCAGGCCCATCAGGACCAGCGCCCAGCGGGCACCGCGGGCGAGGGTGCCCGGCGCCAGTCCCGCGTCCGCGAGGGTGCCGCCGGCCCGGCGCAGCAGGGCGAGGAGCAGCACGGCGACGGCGACGGCAGCCGTCAGCCTGAGGACGCCGTCCCAGTCGGCCAGGAGCACGTCGGCCCCGGCGAGGATGCCGACGGCGAGGGCCACGGCCGGCCACGTGCCGAGCGGCTGCCGCCACCGGCCCGGCGCCGGATCGCCGGTACGGCGTCGTCCTCCCACCGGGGTCGCGTCGCCGTCCGCTACGAAGGCCGGCCCGGCCTCGTCCGCGGCGCGGTGCCCGGCGTCCTCGGAGTCCCGGTGCATCGGTGCGTCATGAGCGGTCGTTCTTGAGCGAGTCCTTGACGCCTTCGGCGCGGTGGCGCAGGCTCCGCACCGTCTGCCGGATCTTGACCTTCGTCCGGTCCGTCTTCCCCTCGGCCTCCATGCGTTCGTGGCCGGTGATCTTTCCGGTGATCTCCTTGAGCCTGGCCTTGGCCATGTCCAGGGTGTGGTTCCTGTCCATCGCTCCTCCGCGAGGTCGGTTCCCCAGCTCCAAGGTAAGCGAGGGGGAGGACGCGCGGCGGGCGCGGGAGGCGGAGCCCGGGGGATGGGCGCAGACTGATGTGGAAGTAACCGGCCGCCCGCATGCTCCCGCGTTCCGCGGGGGCGACCGGGAGGAGGAGAAATGGCCACGTCACACGGCCCCACACCGCACGCCGCACCGGCGTCCGACCCCTACGGTTCGGGCCCCGCCTCCCCGGCCGACCCCGCGGATCAGCTGGCCCGTCTCGGCCGGTCGTGGGTCTGGCTCCTCTGCGCCGCGCTGGCGACGCTCGTCCCCGGTGTCCTCGCCCTGGTCTGGCCGGACGTGACCCTGCACGTCCTGGCGGTCCTCATCGGGCTGTACCTGCTGGTGACCGGCGGTTTCCGCTTCGTCGCGGTGTTCGGCCGCCGCGAGGCCGGGGAGCGGGTGCCCGGTCTGATCGTGGCCGTCCTGTGCGTCCTGGGCGGAGTGCTCTGTCTGCGGAACCCGCTGCAGACGATCGCCGCGCTCTCCCTCATCGTCGGCGCCGTCTGGCTGGTGTCCGGCATCTTCACCCTCTACACCGCCATCGCCACCAAGGACATGCCGCACCGCGGGATCGTGATGGCGGTCGCCGCGCTCGGCATCGTCGCGGGCATCGTCGTCCTGGCCCTGCCGACGGAGTCGGCCCGGACCCTGACCAGGCTGCTGGGCCTCTGGCTCATCCTCCTGGGCCTGGCGGAGACGGCGGTCGCCCTGGCGTGGCGGTCGGCGCTGCGCCGGGCGGGCCTCACGGGCCACGACGCGTCCGGGCCGCCCGCCTGACGCCGCCCGCGGGCGCGCCAGGCACGCGTGACGCGCCCGGTCCCCCGCAGAACGGAGAAGACATGTACCTGGCCTACGACTATCCGCTGCTCGGCGCCTTCTGGACCATGTTCTGGTTCTTCCTGTGGGTGCTGTGGTTCATCCTGCTCTTCCGGATCATCGTGGACATCTTCCGCGACAAGGAGATGAACGGGTGGGGCAAGGCCGGATGGCTGGTCTTCGTCATCCTGCTGCCCTTCCTCGGCGTCCTCGTCTACGTGATCGCCCGCGGCAAGAACATGGGGCGCCGTGAGATCGCCCAGGCCCGCGACCAGCAGCGGGAGTTCGACGCCTACATCCGCGAGACGGCGGGGGGCGGCAGCCGGCCCAGCCACGCCGAGGAGCTGACGAAGCTCTCCGGGCTCCGTTCCCGCGGGGAGATCACCGAGGAGGAGTTCACCCGGGCGAAGGCGCTCATCCTGAACGACGCCCCGCCCTCCACGAGCTCCGGCACCACCGGCACCACCACCCCCACCGCCTGAACCCCTCACCGTTCCCCACCACCCCCGGGCGCCGACGGCGCCCGCCCGACCGAACGTAAGCGAGGCATCGTCATGGCCGCCACGCACACCTCCCGTCCCGCGGACTCCACCAGACAGGCATGGGCCGGAGGACTCACCGTCTTCGCCGCCGTCATGCTCGGCATCACCGGCCTCGTCGGCATCTTCCGGGGCATCATGGCCGTCGCCGAGGACGAGGTCTTCGTCTCGACGCCCAACTACGTCTTCAAGTTCGACCTGACCTCGTGGGGCTGGATCCATCTGGCCCTGGGTCTCGTCGCCGTGATCGTCAGCTTCGGCCTGTACCGTACGGCGACCTGGGCGCGGGTGGCCGGCGTGGCCATCGCCGCGCTCGTCATCATCGCCAACTTCCTGTCCCTGCCGTACTACCCGGCCTGGTCGATCGTGATGATCGCCATGTCCGGCTTCGTCATCTGGGCGCTGTGCGTGGTGCGGCGCGACGACGGCACCCTGTCCTAGGGGATGTCTTGTCGATCAGGCCGAGCCAGGCGTGATCGGCAAGACACCACCTGGGGGGTCCGGCGGTACCGGGTCCGCCCGCACCGCGTGCAGCACCGGGCATCCGGTGTTGGAATGTCAGGGGGGTCCGGTTCCCTACTGCCAGAGGTGACGCTGTGAGCGAGGAATTCGCCGAGATGGGCCCCATCGACTACGTGGTCGTGGAGTTCTCCGGCAACCGCATGACGGGCGAGGCTTTTCCGCTGCTGGTCGACCTGGTGGACCGGGGCATCATCCGGATCCTCGACCTGGTGTTCATCAGGAAGGACGAGGACGGCACGGTGAGCGGTCTGGAGATCGCCGACTTCGACGGCGACGGCGAACTCGACCTCGCCGTCTTCGAGGGCGCCCGCTCCGGTCTGCTCGGGCAGGACGACATCGAGGAGGCCGCCGCGGCCGTGGAGGCCGGCAACGCCGCCGGTCTGCTGGTCTACGAGAACGTGTGGGCCGGCCCGTTCGCGGCCGCCCTGCGGCGCGGCGGCGCCCAGCTGGTCGCCTCCGGCCGGCTGCCCGTCCAGGCCGTGCTCGCCTCGCTCGAAGCCGTCGAGGCCGCGTCCTGACCCGTTCGCGGGCAGGGCGGGCCGTCCGGCCTCCCCCGTGTCGAACCCGCCCGCCGGCCGCGCCGGTCGCCGGGCGGAGCACGAGAAAGGAACACCCGATGCCAGGTCTTCTCCGCGGAGTGGCCCGCACGGCCGTGGTCGCCGGCACGGCGACCGCCGTGTCCAACCGCGTGTCACGGCGCCAGGCCGGCCGCTGGGCCAACCAGCAGGCCGCCCAGGAGCCCGAGCCGCAGTACGCCCCGCCGCCGCCCGCGCCCGCGGCCGCGCCGGCCGCGGACAGCATGGACAGCAAGCTCGAACAGCTGAGGCAGCTGGGCGAGCTCAAGACCCAGGGAGTCCTCACCGACGCCGAGTTCGAGGAGCAGAAGCGCCGGCTGCTGGCCTGAGGCCGGTTCCGGCGCGGCACCGCGGGGCGCCGGCCGGGTGCGACGAGCGTCGCGCCCCGGCCGGCGCCCCTCCGCTGCCGTCAGCGCTTGCGGACGTGCAGGACGTGGGCGTCGAGGGGCAGCGGGCGGTGTCCGACGAGGACGAGCCCGGCGGCGGCGAACAGCGCCGCGTACGCCTCGGCCCGTCGCTCGCGCCCGCCCGTGTTGCACAGCATGTGCAGGTCCCACGCGGTCGCGAGGGACGGCACGGCGTCGTCGGGCAGCAGCCGTTCGACGACGAGCAGGTCGGCGTGCGCGGGCATCGCGTCCGCGAGGTGCGCCAGGATCTCCCGGCACCGCGCGTCGTCCCAGTCGTGCAGGACGCGGGAGAGCAGGTACACGTCGCCGCCCCCGGGGACGTCCGCGAAGTCCCCGACCCGGTAGGAGCACCGCTCGCCGACCGCGGTGGCGGCGAGCCGGTCGCGCGCTGCGGCGACGACGTGCGGCCGCTCCAGGAGCACGCCCCGCAGCCCCGGGTGGGCGGCCAGGACGCGTTCGAGGAGTTCGCCGGTGCCGCCGGCGACGTCCACGACGGTGCGGGAACCGGGTCCCGCCGCGGCGGCGGCGAGGACGGGGTGGGAGGGAAGCGGGCCGAACATCCGGGCGCCGGCGGCCATCGACCGGTCGAACGTCGCGGCCAGCCCGGGGTCATGGGCGAAGTGGTCGAAGTGGTTCTCGCCGAAGAGGTGCTCGAACCCCGGCTCGCCGGTGCGCACGGCGTGGGTCAGGTGGGCGAAGGACCGGTAGAAGGGCCCGCCGTACATGAGCGCGAGGGGGCGCATCGAGCCGGCCGTGTCCTCGCGCAGCAGCACGCCGGCGGCGGTGAGGCGGAAGCCGTCCCGGTCCTCGGTGACGACGTCCAGCATGGCGAGGTAGCGCAGCAGCGTCTCCAGCGCGTCCGGGCGCGCACCGACCTCGCGCGCCAGCTGCCGGGCGGTGAGGGGCGTGTCCGGCCGGAGGGTCTCGGGCAGCCGCAGTTCGGCGCAGGCGGCGAGCGCCTGGGTGGTCCAGGCGCCGGTGAGCAGGCGCAGGAGCGTTTCCGCGGCGAGGGCGTCCGCGTCCGCGCCGGTGGTCGCGCCCGTGGCCGCGGTCCCCTCGTGTCCGGGTGCGGCCGGACGCGGGCCGGCCAGGTGCTCGGCGAGCAGGTCCCGGTGGTCGCCGCTCGCGTACAGCTCCATGCGGCGGTAGGCGGTCTTCGTGCCGGCGGGCGTGGCGAAGTAGAAGACGGTGCCGTCCTCGTGCGGGTTGTACCCGCCGCCGTCGGCGACCGCTCCGTGCCGGGCGAGGCTCGCGCGCAGTCCGCGCAGCACCAGGGCGTCGGGCCGGTCCACGTCGAAGGCGAGGTGGGCCTCGTGCCCGTGCGCGCGCTCGTGCGCGGCGAGCGAGGAGAGCGGCGAGGCCTGCGGGACGGTGAGGGCGAACACCTCGACCGTGCGGTCCGCTCCGTGGGGATCCTGGACGGCGGGCCGGAGAATCCTTACGTCAAGATCGGCGGCGTCGAGGCCGTGGCGTGCGGCCAGCCGGTCGCGCACCACGACGCTCGGCCGGGACGGTGCGTCGTCGGGGAGCCCGCAGGCGTCGAGCCCGGCCCGCAGCCCGGCCCGGTCGGCCGGGAAGACGAGCAGGGCGGCATGGGAGAAGCGGCACCGGTCGGCCACCGCCCGCAGCTCGGGGCCGTCGAGGCCGGGCAGCACGCGGGACAGCAGGAGGGACGTCTCCTGCTCGCGGACGAACGCGGCCGTCGCGCGCAGGCGCCGGACGTCGTCGGGCGCGAGGCAGGTCGCCGCCGGAGCCGGGACAGGGGTACGCATCAGGGGATTCCTCGGGGCAGAGGGCGGAAGGAAGCGGGCCCCGGGCCGACGGGCCGGGACCTCGGGCCGCGTGGGGAGCGGCGGGAAGGGCGTCAGATGCCGACGTACTGCTCGGCGAACCAGTCCTGATGGGTACGGGAGGTCCGCAGCGACTCCATGCGGGACCGGCGCATGCCCTCCTGGAACGGCGGGGCGCCGTGGAGGAGGCCGATCATCCAGTGCGAGAACTCCTGGGCGCGCCAGATGTGGGTCAGGCACCGGTCCGAGTAGCGGGCGAGCGGTGCGGGGTCGCCGCGGTGGAGGTCGGCGGCGAGGGCCTCGGCGAGGAGTTCGGCCTCCAGGACGGCGAGGTTGGCGCCCTTGGCCGCGGAGGGGCTGATGAGACCGGCGGCGTCGCCGGCGAGGAGGAGCGAGCCGTACCGGAGGGTGCCGAGCACGTCGGACTCCAGGTCGACGACGGCGCGCTGGACGAGGGGGCCGCGCCGCAGCGGTCCGTGGTCGGCGCCGCGCATGCGCAGGTCGAGTTCGTCCCAGACCCGTTCCTCGTCCCACGCCCCGGCGGGGGTGCCGCGCTCCCACTGGAGGTAGTAGCGGGTGATGTCGGCGGACCGGGCCATGTGCCCGGCGAAGCCCCGGGGGTGGGTCGCGTACCCGACGGCGTCGAGGCTGGGCGGCGCCTCGGCGAGGAGGCCGAGCCAGGAGACGCCGTGGTCGCGGTGGTGCCGTACGGCGCCCTCGGGGAGCGAGCGGCGTCCGGCGCCGTGCCGGCCGTCGCAGGCGGCGACGTACCGGGCCGGCCACCGGGCGGTCCGGCCGTCCGGCTCCCGCGCGGCCACCCACGGCCGGTCTCCGTCCGCGTCGCCGACCTCCAGCGCCTCGGTGTCGAAGCGGATCCGGCCGCCGGCGCCGAGGTAGGCGGCGAGGAGGTCGGCGACCAGCTCGTGCTGGGGGTAGACCGTGTGGGGTTCGCGGCTGCCGAGCGTCCGGTAGTCCAGGCGGAAGCGTCCGTCCTCGGTGCGGAACTCGCACACGCCGTGTTCCCGTCCGCGCCGCCGCAGCCCCTCGTCCAGGCCGTGACGCCGCAGCACGCGGGCGGTGTGGGCGGCGAGGAATCCGGCCCGGGCGCGGTTCAGGACGTGGTCGCGGCCGGTGCGTTCGAGGACGACGCAGTCGATCCCGCTCCGCAGCAGGAGGTTGCCCAGCACGAGCCCGGCGGGACCGGCGCCGAGGATGACGACGTCGGCCGACTCCCGTTCTTTCTCTGCATGTTGACTCTCTGTCACGGAAGTGGATCTTAAGCAGCGGAACGGGCACCCCTGCCCCAACATCACCCGAATGCCACATTCCACGAGAAAAGGATTCTTCACGGCGCTCACGCGCTCGGGCCCCGCCGTGGCGGCGGGGCCCGAGGGAGGCGTCGGATCAGGGCGTGCGCCGGCGCGTCAGAGGACGTTGACCCCGGTCCAGGCAGCGGCCACGGTGGCGTACT
This sequence comes from Streptomyces sp. NPDC104202, assembly GCF_055584185.1. NCBI lineage: Bacteria > Bacillati > Actinomycetota > Actinomycetes > Kitasatosporales > Streptomycetaceae > Streptomyces > Streptomyces sp. NPDC104202. The sequence continues at coordinate 55,304 of NZ_JBVJMN010000028.1, forward strand.
CGGGGCTGGTGGCGCCGTACAGGTCCTTCGCCGCGTTCAGGGTCGCCGTCCGGGCGCCCTTGTAGTCCGTGGTCGAGGTCATGTACACGGTGAGCGCCCGGTACCAGACGGCGGCGGCCTTCTGGTTGCCCATGCCGGTCACGGTCGTGCCCTTGTACGTCGCGCTCGTGTAGGTGACGCCGTTGACGGTCTTGGTGCCGCTGCCCTCGCTCGCGAGGTAGAACCAGTGGTTGCCGACGCCCGAGGAGTTGTGCACGTCGAGCCGGCCGACCGACTTCGACCAGAAGTCGGCGGAGCGGCCGTCCAGCGACGGCTTGTCGAAGCGCCGCAGCCACGGCGGGGTCGACTGGTCGCTGAACAGGTAGTCGGGGGTGTCGACGGGGTTGGCCGCGTACCACTCGACCATGGTGCCGAGGATGTCGCTGGTGGCCTCGTTCAGTCCGCCGGACTCCCCGCTGTAGCGCAGGTTCGCGGTGGCCGAGGTGACCCCGTGGGTCATCTCGTGGCCCATGGTGTCGAGGTCGACCTGCTCGGGGTCGACGCTGCCGTCGCCGTCGCCGGTCATCATGCAGAAGCAGGCGTCCGACCACTGGGCGTTGTCCCAGTCGGTGCCGACGTGGACGAAGACCGTGGCGCCCCGGCCGTCGTTCTTGATGCCGCTGCGGCCGAAGGTGCTCTTGTAGTAGTCGAAGGTCTTGGCGGTGTTGGCGTGCGCGTCGACGGCGGCCGTGGAGCGGTCGGAGGAGAACTTCCGGCCGTCGCCCCAAACGTTGTCGGCGTCGGTGAACAGGGTGCCGGAGGAGGCGTTCAGGGACGAGGACGAGACGTTGCGGGCGTCCTTGGTGACGTGGCCGCGGACCGGGTCGATCAGCGCGTAGGTGCCGTTCGCCTGGAGCGTGGTGTCGAGGGGGATGTCGCCGGTGTACTCGGAGTGCCCGGTGCCGGACGCCTCCCGCTCGGTGTCGTAGTTCTCGATGGCCGCGCCGGTCGCGGCGTCGGTGACGAAGACCTCGCCGTGCGGCTGCCCCTTGTCACCCAGGCCCTGCACCGTCGTGCGCCAGGCCAGACGGGGCACGCCGTCGGCCGCCCAGACGATCAGCTCGGGGGTGGAGCGAGCCTCGCTCACCAGCCCGTTCGAGCGCTTGAGGGCGCCGGCCGCGGTGCCCCGGGCGTCGACGGCGGGGGTGACGGACGCGAGCGCCACCGCGCGGGCCCTGGCGTGGGTGGATCCCTTCAGCGAGCCGTCGGCCTTCTGGTGGACGACGAAGTCGCCGCCGACGACGGGGAGGCCGCGGTAGGTCCGCTCGAAGCGGACGTGCTGGGTGCCGTCGGCGTCGACGACGACGTCCTTGACCCGGAGGGCCTGGCCCGCCCCGTATCCGAAGGTGCCGGCGTGCCGGGCCACGTTCGCCTCGGCCCGGGATATCGCGGTGTCGCGGACGGAGCCACCACCGGTGGCGTCGGGCCGCGCGTGGGCGGGCAGGGCCAGCACGCCGGTGGTGACGACCGCGGCGGCGACCATCGTGGAGAGGGCAAGGAGGGAACGGGGCATGACGGGGTGTTTCCTTCGCTCGTCGTGGGGGGTGACGACGTCCTGGGACGTTGCGCGAAGTGTTCACCAGGTGACATGTTCCTGACGTGATCCCAGGTGGGATACAACCCCGGGGTTATACGGCGCGCGGGGCACGCTCCCCGGACCGCGCGGTCAGCCGTCCGCGCCGAGCGCGAACTCCTTGCCGCCGTCCTCCCACCACGCCAGGTACTCCGGCCGCCGCCGCACCAGCGCCAGGTACTCCGCCAGCAGCCGGTCCCCCACCGCTCCCGCCAGCTCCGCCGGCACCGAGGCCGTGTTCCAGCCCAGCTGCAGCCGCCGGTGGAACGGGACCTCGGCCAGCGGGCGCAGTACGGTCCCCCGCGCCGGGACGTCGGCACTCGGCCACACCCCGCAGACGGCCCGCCGGCCCGCGACCAGGAGCTGCGCCACCGACAGGTCCGGCGTCACGTGGGCCACCTTCGGCGTGAACCCCGCCGCCCGGCAGGTGAGATGCAGGTAGGCGTGGACCCCGCTCTCGTCGGCCTCCGGCATCACCCACTCCTCGTCCCCCAGCTCGTGCAGCGCGACCCGCTCCGCGCGCGCGAGGGGATGGTCCTCGGCGAGCAGGACGAAGACCGGCTCGCGCAGCAGCGTGCGCGCCGCCACCGCCTCGCCGACCGGCAGGGGGAACCCGGGGAACTCGCCGTACACCGCGATGTCGCACCTGGACAGGCCCAGCGCCTTCACCAGCGCGTGCACGGACCGCCGGGCGTCGACGGTCACCCGGTGCTCCGGAACGAGGTCGAACAGCGCCGACATCAGCAGCGACACGAGCGGGCCCGCCGTGCCGCCGGCCCGCAGCGGGGCGGCCGCCCCGCCGTCCGTCTCCCCCGCCCCGCGCGCGTACTCCCTCAGACGGTCGAAGCCGACCACGAGATCACGCGCGCAGCGCAGCACGTACTGCCCGTTCTCGTTCGGTTCGACCCCCTCGGCGCTCCGCACGAACAGCGGGCCGCCCAGCTCGCCCTCGATCCGCTTCAGCTGGGCGCTCGTCGCCGGCTGCGACAGCTGCAGGCGCGCAGCCGCTTTGCGGATGCTCCCGGCCTCCGCGACGGTGAGCAGCACCCGGAGGTGCCGGAACTCGAGCTGCATGAACCTTCCCCGCTCAGGGCGAAGGGGCCCTCGGCACCCCCCGTGACCAGCAACACCCCTGCCCGAGGGCATGGTCACCCACACTCCGGCGCCCCCGCCCGCCCAGCAACCACGGGAGGGCAAAATCTCCGCGCCCGCGCCGCCCCCTTTGCACGGGCACCGCCCCGCCGCCCGGACGGGGCGGCGGGGCGGCGGGGGGCGGCGGGCACGGGCCCGCGCGGTCAGTTCTTCAGGAGGGCGCAGACGAAGTTCTCCTGGACGGCGCGGACCTTCGCCAGGAGTTCGGGCTTGACGGTCTTGCTGGTCTGCGTGGTGATCGAGAAGGTGAGCGAGCGCCTGCCGTCGGCGGTCGCGGCGGCGAACTGCGTGTAGCCGGGGAAGTTGCCCGTGTGGCCGTAGACCGTGCCGCAGCGGGTCCGGTAGCGGAAGACCGCGAGTCCGCCGGAGTTGACGCCCGGGCCGGCGGGCTCCGAGGCGGCCCCCGGGATGAAGGTCCGCTGCTGGCGGCGGGTCCGCTCCGACAGGAAGTGCGGGCCGCCGCCCCAGGCGCGGATGAAGGCGTTCAGGTCCTCGGGGGTGGAGACGATGCCGCCGGAGGCCCAGACCCCCGACGCGCCGATGGCCTCGCTGATGTCCTCCGGCGGGGCGGGCGGCGTCACGTCGTAGCCGTGCAGGTACGGCTCCGGAAGACGGTACCCCTGCGGAAGGCTGGTCCGGCGGAGGTCGAGCGGCCGGTACACGAGCCGGTCGAGGAGCCGCTCGTACGGGCGTCCCGTGACGGCCTCGGCCATCAGGGCCACGGCGATGTTGTCGGAGTTCGAGTAGGCGTACGTCGATCCCGGCGGGAACAGCAGCGGCCTGTCGGCGACGAAGTCGAGCAGCCGGCGCGAGTCGAAGTGGTGGCGGGGGTCCGCCTGCAGGATCTCCAGGAACGAGGGGGCCTGCGAGAAGTCGGGCAGCCCGCTGGTGTGGTTGAGCAGCTGGCGGAGGGTCACCCGGTGCCAGGCGACGGGCTGCGACGGGAGGATCTCGCCGATCGTGTCGTCGAGGTCCAGCTGGTGCCGGTCCACCAGGCGCAGCGCCACCGCCCCGCTGAACGCCTTGGCGACGCTCGCGATCCGCATGTGGTCGGCCGCGCGCGGGGGGCGGCCGGTCTCCGTGTCGGCGACGCCGGCCCGCAGGACGGTCGTCCGGCCGTCGCGCTGCATCACCGAGATCACGCCGGGCGGCCCTCCCGCCGTGCGGACGAGGTCGTCCAGCTGCTTGCGCAGGGACGCGTCGTGCGGAGTCGGCGTGGCCGTCGCCTGCGCGGGCTGGACGAGACCGGCGAGGGCCGCCGACGCGGCCAGGCCGGCGACGGTCAGCCGCAGACGGGCGCGCGGGCGGGACCGGACATGAGAGCGTGCCGACACGGGGACTCCTTCAGGGTGCTGCCGGGCGCTGGACGGTCACCCGGTTCGGACGGTCCGCCTCAGCATCGGACGCCCCGTCGTGGCCTGCCCCTCCGGTGCTCCATCCGGCCCAGACGCCGCGCGCGGCCCGGCCCGGGCCCGGCCCGGGGCCGGACCGGGCGTCCGGGTGCCCGCCGTGGGGTGCGGGGGCGTGGGTGCCGGGGCGCGGGGAGTGGGTCATCCTGGGGGTATGGGTGACACGCGGGACAGGTCCTTCCCTCCGGGGACGTCCGGGCGCCGGAGTCCCCGGCGGACGCCGGCCGCGGTCGTCGCCGCCCTCGTGCTGGGCGTCGGCGCGTCCGCGGGCTGTGCGGGCGCCGCCGGTACGGCCCCCGGGGCGCACGGGCCGGCGCCGGAGGCCGCGTCCCCCTCGGCCGCGCGGCCGTCGTCCCCGGTCCCGGCGGCCCCCTCGGGCGCCGCCGTCGCCGCGCCGCCCCCGTCTCCCGCGGCCACCGCGCCCGCGCCCCGCGCCCACGAGCCCGCCGAGCTCTCGCTGCCGTCGATAGGCGTCGAGGACCTGAAGGTCGTGCCGTACGAGGGCACGACCGACGACCGCGCGGGGACCCGGATACAGGACCGGGGGGTGGCGGCGAGCCCGTACGGCGAGCGGGGCGGCGTGGGACCGGGCGAGGTCGGCAACTACCTGGTGACGGCCCACCGGCTGTCGGCCGGCGGGCCGTTGCGCGACCTGCCCGCGGTGGAGGTCGGCGACCTGGTGCACGTCACCGCCGGTGGCGTCGTCTACACCTACGAGATCACCGGGACGCGCAGCACCTCCTTCCGCTCGGCCCGTTCGCTCGCCGAGCAGCGCGCCCCGGTGCCCGGCGAACCGGGCGAGCACCCCACCCGCGCGATGATCACGCTCTCCACCTGTGCGACGCCCGAGGACGACGCGGCGGGCAACCGCTGGCGCGACGCCCTGCACAACCCCGAGCACCGGATCGACAAGATAGGCGTGCTGACCTCGACGCGGCCCGCGTAGGGGGTGCCCGTCGGGCCGGGCGGCGGCGACCGCCCGCACGACCGCTCCGCACGACCGCTCCGCGCGTCCGCCCGCCGGTCCGCGACCGCGGCGGACCGGGGCCGTTCCGCGCCTCGTCCTCCTTCCTGCCGCGGGCCGTCGTACACCGTGTGGCGGCGATGATCCATGTCACTGTCGTGGGACCTTCAGAAGGCCACGACGCAGCCCTTAGCGTTGCCGAAACGAGCCGGGCGCGACGCGGGCGAGTGCCGCCTCACGGGGCGGCGCGGCCGCGTGAGAGGCGTCGTCGACCCGTAGTGCTCATCACCGGCAGGGTGAAGGGATCAGGATGTTCCGCAAGGTGCTGGTAGCGAACCGCGGGGAGATCGCGATTCGCGCGTTCCGCGCTGGCTACGAACTGGGTGCGCGCACGGTCGCCGTCTTCCCCCACGAGGACCGCAACTCTCTGCACCGGATGAAGGCCGACGAGGCGTACGAGATCGGTGAGGCCGGGCATCCCGTGCGGGCCTACCTCTCGGTGGAGGAGATCATCCGGGCGGCGCGCCTGGCGGGCGCCGACGCCGTCTACCCGGGGTACGGGTTCCTCTCCGAGAACCCGGAGCTGGCGCGCGCGTGCGAGGAGGCGGGCATCACGTTCGTCGGCCCGTCCGCGCAGACCCTGGAGCTGACCGGGAACAAGGCGCGGGCGGTGGCCGCCGCTCGCGAGGCCGGCGTGCCCGTGCTCGGCTCCTCGGCGCCCTCCACGGACGTGGACGAACTGGTCGCGGCCGCCGAGGACATCGGCTTCCCGGTGTTCGTGAAGGCCGTCGCGGGCGGCGGCGGGCGGGGCATGCGGCGGGTCGAGGACCGGGCGTCGCTGCGGGAGTCCATCGAGGCCGCGGCGCGCGAGGCGGAGTCGGCCTTCGGCGACGCGACCGTCTTCCTGGAGAAGGCCGTCGTCGACCCACGCCACATCGAGGTGCAGATCCTCGCCGACGGCGAGGGCGACGTCATCCACCTGTACGAGCGGGACTGCTCGCTCCAGCGCCGCCACCAGAAGGTGATCGAGCTCGCGCCCGCCCCGAACCTCGACCCGGAGCTGCGCCGCCGCATCTGCGACGACGCCGTGCGCTTCGCCCGCCGGATCGGCTACCGCAACGCGGGCACCGTGGAGTTCCTGCTCGACCCCGACGGCAACCACGTCTTCATCGAGATGAACCCGCGCATCCAGGTCGAGCACACGGTGACCGAGGAGGTCACCGACATCGACCTGGTGCAGTCGCAGCTGCGCATCGCCGCCGGGGCGACGCTCGCCGACCTCGGTCTGACGCAGGAGTCCGTCGTCCTGCACGGCGCCGCCCTGCAGTGCCGCATCACCACCGAGGACCCGGCCAACGGCTTCCGCCCGGACACCGGCATGATCAGCGCCTACCGCTCCCCCGGCGGCTCGGGCATCCGCCTCGACGGTGGCACCACCCACGCCGGTACGGAGGTCAGCGCCCACTTCGACTCGATGCTGGTCAAGCTGACCTGCCGGGGCCGGGACTTCGCGACAGCCGTCGACCGCGCCCGGCGCGCGGTGGCGGAGTTCCGCATCCGGGGCGTGTCCACGAACATCCCGTTCCTCCAGGCGGTCCTCGACGACCCCGACTTCCAGGCGGGCCGCGTCACGACCGCCTTCATCGAGCAGCGTCCGCACCTGCTCACGGCGCGCCACTCGGCCGACCGCGGCACGAAGCTGCTCACCTACCTCGCCGGCGTGACGGTGAACAAGCCGCACGGGCCCCGCCCCGACCTGATCGCACCGGCCACCAAGCTCCCCCGGCTCCCCGGCGGCGAACCGCCGGCCGGTTCGAGGCAGCGGCTCGCGGAGCTGGGCCCGGAGGGCTTCGCGCGCGCCCTGCGCGCGTCGCCGACCCTGGGGGTCACCGACACCACCTTCCGCGACGCCCACCAGTCGCTCCTCGCGACCCGGGTGCGGACGAAGGACCTGCTGACCGTCGCCCCGGCGGTGGCGCACACGATGCCCCAGCTGCTGTCCCTGGAGTGCTGGGGCGGCGCCACCTACGACGTCGCGCTGCGCTTCCTGGCCGAGGACCCGTGGGAGCGTCTCGCCGCGCTGCGCGAGGCCGTGCCGAACATCTGCCTGCAGATGCTGCTGCGGGGCCGCAACACCGTGGGCTACACCCCGTACCCGACGGAGGTGACCGACGCCTTCGTGCAGGAGGCCGCCGCCACCGGCATCGACATCTTCCGGATCTTCGACGCGCTCAACGACGTCGACCAGATGCGGCCCGCCATCGAGGCCGTACGGGAGACGGGCACGGCGGTGGCGGAGGTGGCGCTCTGCTACACCTCCGACCTGTCCGACCCGGCGGAGCGGCTGTACACGCTGGACTACTACCTGCGGCTGGCCGAGAAGATCGTGGCCGCCGGGGCCCACGTGCTGGCCGTCAAGGACATGGCCGGGCTGCTGCGCGCGCCCGCCGCGGCCACCCTGGTCTCGGCGCTGCGCCGGGAGTTCGACCTGCCGGTGCACCTGCACACCCACGACACGCCGGGCGGCCAGCTCGCCACGTACCTCGCGGCGATCCAGGCCGGGGCGGACGCGGTGGACGGCGCCGTGGCCTCCATGGCGGGCACCACCTCGCAGCCGTCGCTGTCGGCCATCGTCGCCGCGACCGACCACTCCGAGCGGCCCACCGGCCTGGACCTCCAGGCGGTCGGCGACCTGGAACCGTACTGGGAGGGCGTCCGCAGGATCTACGCCCCCTTCGAGGCGGGGCTCGACTCTCCGACGGGCCGCGTCTACCACCACGAGATCCCCGGCGGCCAGCTCTCCAACCTCCGCACGCAGGCGGTGGCGCTCGGGCTCGGCGACCGGTTCGAGGACGTCGAGTCGACGTACGCGGCGGCCGACCGCATGCTGGGCCGGCTGGTGAAGGTCACGCCGTCGTCGAAGGTCGTGGGCGACCTCGCGCTGCATCTCGTGGGCGCCGGGGTCGACCCCGCGGACTTCGAGGCGACGCCGAACCGGTTCGACATCCCCGACTCGGTCGTCGGCTTCCTCCACGGCGAGCTCGGCACGCCCCCCGGCGGCTGGCCGGAGCCCTTCCGCACCAAGGCCCTGGAGGGCCGCCCGGGCCCCAAGCCCCCGCAGGACCTCACGGCGGACGACCGCGCCGGCCTGGCCAAGGACCGCCGGGCGACGCTGAACCGCCTGCTCTTCCCCGGCCCGACCAAGGCGTTCGAGACGCACCGTCAGGCCTACGGCGACACCAGCGTGCTCGACAGCAAGGACTTCTTCTACGGGCTGCGCCCGGGCAAGGAGTACGCCGTCGACCTCGGCCCCGGCGTGCGGCTGCTCATCGAACTGGAGGCCGTCGGCGAGGCCGACGAGCGCGGCATGCGGACCGTCCTGTCCACCCTGAACGGCCAGCTGCGGCCGATCCAGGTCCGGGACGACGCGGTCGCGGCCGACCTGCCGGCGACGGAGAAGGCCGACCGGTCCGACCAGGGTCACGTCGCGGCACCGTTCGCCGGCGTGGTCACGCTCGCCGTCGCCGAGGGCGACGAGGTCGAGGCCGGTGCCACGGTCGCCACGATCGAGGCGATGAAGATGGAGGCGTCGATCACGGCCACGCGGAGCGGGCGGGTGTCCCGTCTCGCCATCACCCGCATCCAGCAGGTGGAGGGCGGCGACCTGCTCGTCGAGATCCGCTGACCGGCCGCTGCTGCTGGTCTGCGCCTCGGGTCCGCGCTCGGAGAGGGCCGCGGCCGCGCTCGCCGGCCACGGGATCGCGGCCGCGAGTCTGACCGGCGGCACCCGCGGCTGGGCGGGGGCCGGCCATGATCTCGAGTACCCGGCCGGGCCGGTGCGGGCGGTGTGGGGGATGGAGCGTCAGGTGCGGTTCACCGCGGGCTCCCTCGTCCTGCTCGGCCTCGTGCTCGGAGCGCTGGTCCACCCGGCGTTCCCGCCGCTGTCGGCGGGGATCGTCGGAGGGCTGGTGTTCTCGGCGGTCACCGACACCTGCGGGATGGCCGCGGTCCTCGGCCGGCCGCCCTTCAACCGGCGGGGCGCCGCGTCCCGGGCCTGACACGGAAGCGGCCTTTCCCGCGCGAGCGCGGTCCGGCCCCGCGCGGAGGCGGGGCCGGGACCGCGGTCGCCGGAGGCCGTCAGGCGGTGCGGTCGGCGGCGAGCCGGGCCGCCAGGGCGGGGATGCCGAGCTGCTGTTCCTGGGCGGGCGTGGCCCCGTGCAGCTTGTTCACCAGCTGGTGCGGGTCGTTCGTGAGGTCGTAGTACTCGCGGAACTTCACCTGTCCGGTGCCGGACACCGTGCCGTTCGCGTCGGTGGTCAGGTCGTAGTACTCCGTATATTGCTCGTCCTTGGCCACGTACGACGACCAGGTCGGCGCCCCGCCGGCGCCGGTGCCCTGCTTCCACCACTCCACGAGCAGGTGGTCGCGGCTCCGGGAGGAGAGCAGCGACGTGCCGTCGAGCGGGGCGGTCGGGGTGATGCCCGCGGCGTCGAGGAGGGTCGGCGCGATGTCGATGTTGGCGACGATGCGGTCGTCGACGGTGCCGGCGCCGAGTCCGCCGGCCGGCCAGGAGAGGTAGAAGGGCACCTCGTGGGCCTGGCGGTACGGCACGGACTTGGCGGTCCAGCCGTGGTCGCCCCAGCTGAAGCCGTTGTCGCCGATGTAGACGACGAGGGTGTTCTCCAGCTGGCCGAGGTCCTGGAGCCGGTCCCTGAACGCCTGGACGGCGTCGTCGACGGAGAGCAGCGTCCGCAGCTGTTCGGCGCGGATCCGCCGGCCGTCGGCGAGGGTGCCGGTGGCGTTCCTGATGTAGGCCGGCTTGTCGCTGCGGTCGCCCTCGGGGACGGAGGGTCGGCCGTTCCACTCGGGGACGGGCGTCCCGGCGTACTTCGGCTCGGGGGTTCGGGGGCCGTGCGAGGCGTACGGGGTGACGTACGCGAACCATGGACGGGGGTCGTCGGCGGCCTTGTCGAGGAAGGCCAGCGTGCGGTTCCTGACGATGGTGGTGGTGTATCCGGGGAGGGTGGCGACGGTGCCGTCGACGTTCCACCGGGCGTCGACGTAGCCGGGCTGGAGGAGCGCGAACTCCTCGAAGTGCGGCGGGTTGTCGGCCACGTCCCAGGCGTTGAGGTACTTGCCGAACAGTCCGGTGCGGTAGCCGGCCTGCCGGAGGTACTTCTGCACGGTGGTGCCCTGGTCGAGGGCGTGCGAGGCCTTGTTGTTGCGGACGCCGTGGTGGTGGGCGTGGCGGCCGGAGAACACGCTGGAGCGGGAGGGCGCGCACAGCGGGGTGGTGACGTGGCCGTCGGTGAACCGCACGCCTTGGCCGGCGAGCCAGGCGACGGTCTTGGGCAGGGCCCATTCGGTGTGCTTGGGCTGGTCGTCGGTGACGATCAGCAGGATGTTCGGCCGGGTGGCGGCCGCGGCGGGTCCGGCGCCGGCGAGCTGGGCGAGGCCGGGTACGGCGGTGGCGGCGGCCGCGGCGGCGGCTCCGCCGAGGAATCCACGGCGGCTCACGGCGGGGCGGCGGTTCTCTCGCATGGGTCCGTTCTCCTGGGGCGTCGTGGGACGGGGGCATGCCGGTCCGGCGGATCCGATCCGCCGGACCTCGCCGGGGACGAGAGGGGGTGGGGGCGGGAGCCGGGCGGAGGGCGCCGGGTGGGGGTCCCGCGGGGAGGGCGACGCGTTCAGCGCGGCCGGGCGGCCGTACAGAGGGCGCTCGCCGTGCGCCCGTGATCGAGGTGACGGCGCACCGTGAGGATGTCTGCTGCCATGACCACGACAATATGACGCCGCGAGCCCCGGTTCCATGTACGGCGCATGAAGCCTGCGCCCGCCCGGGCGCCCCGGAGGCGTCTCGCCGGCCCTTCGCGACCGGACCGACGACCGGAAGGGCACCCCAGGATGTGAGCACGGGTGCACTGACAGATTAAACTGTCGAAACCTTCTCTCGACAGTTATGCTTGTCGCATGAGTGATGTGAGTGCGCTTCCGACTCCCGACAGGAACGACGAGAACTTCTGGACCGCCGCCTCGGTCCTGGTGGAGCCTCCTTGGAGCGAACCCACCCAGGAGGAGACGTTCGCGATGGACGATCGCGTCCATGACGCCGCCCGCTCCCTGGCCGAGCGGATCTCGACCCGCGCCTCGGCCTATCGCGCCGCCGACAAGCCTCTCGACCCCGTGCTCATGGCGTCCCCCGACGTGCAGCTGGCACTGCTGCGCGCACTGTACGAGACCAGGCAGTCCGTCGAACGGCTGGCGGAGAGCGCTGCCACCGTCGCCGGTCGCAGTGGAGCCAGCTACGCCCAGCTCGGAGCCGCCTGGGGCGGCATCAAGCGCCAGTCCGCTCGTCTCAAGTGGCCCCACGCCGTCGTCAGGAGATCCGCCAGCGAGTCCATCCCGTTCCGTTACGCGGGTGGCACCGCCGTGGCGCACCACGATGCCGATGCCGACGCCTGGTGGTACACCGCGACCGGGGCGGACCACCAGGACACGGAGTCCGAGCCTGCCCACCGCACGTACGCCGAGGCGATCGCCGCAGCGACCGAGTACCTCCTTGCGCACTCGCCGACGGGCGGGCAGTGAGCCGTGGAGCGCAAGCATCCCTGTCGGCGCCCGACACCATCCGGGGCCGCGCTGGCCCTCGGGACCTGTGATCGGGCAAGCTCGGCCGCATGGTCTCGGTACTGCAGAACGTCGCGATCGACTGTGCGGACGCCTTCGGGCTGGCCCGGTTCTGGAGCGAGGTGACAGGACGTCCGCTCCACCCGGACGACCGCCCCGGCGACCACGAGGTGCGGGTGCTCCTCACGGAGGGGCCGGTGCTGTACTTCCAGCAGGTCCCGGAGCCCAGGACCGTGAAGAACCGCCTCCACCTGTGCCTGCGCCCGGAGACCTCCCGCGACCACGAGGTCACGCGTCTCCTCGGCCTCGGCGCCTCCCTGGTCTCCGACCACCGCGCCCCCGACGGCACGGGCTGGGCCGTCCTCGCCGACCCCGAGGGCAACGAGTTCTGCGTCCTGCGCGGCGCCACGGACCGCGCGGCCACGACGGACTGACGGCGCGGGACCCGGTGCGGGCCCGTCCGGCTCCCCGGTGCGGGCCCGTCCGCCTCGCCGTCGGCGAGGGCCGCGGCCTTTCCGTCACGCGTGCGCCCTCCGGAAGCGGGATCGAACGGAGTCGGCCGTGAGGGGGAGCGCCTCCGGTCGTGATCAGGCCGATCCGGGGGCGCGCGGCATGCGCGGCGGGGCGGCGGGGCAGCGAACTCGGCGTGTCCCACACAGACGAGACCGAGCAGTTCATCACCCTGTCCGCGCGGTTGACCGGCTTCGGCGTGGAGGACCTGACGGCCACCGGGCTCGTCGAGGTGTACCGGACGGTGGCCGTGGAGGAGCTCGGAGCCCGGCGGTACGAGCGGCTGCTGCGGCGCGCCGACGACGAGGCGGACGGCGAGCGGGCGGCGGCGCGGGCGGTGACGTACCTCTGGTACACGGGCAGTTGGCCCGGCCCGCCGCCGAGACTCGTGTCCCCGCGCGCGTACGCCGAGGCGCTGGTGTGGAGGGCGGCCGGTCTGACGGCCCCCGCCGCGGACCCCGGTGGGTACGGGAGCTGGGCCGGGGAGGGCGTCCGGTGACGCGGTACGACGTGATCGTGGTCGGCGCGGGGGTGGCGGGCTCGCTCGTCGCGCACCGGCTGGGCCGGGGCGGGCGGCGGGTCCTCGTCCTGGAGGCGGGCGCGCAGACCGCCGGCGACCGGGGCGACGCCGACCCGCTGACCGCGTACCTGTCGGCCGCCGGACGCCTGCCGGACGCCGCCCGCGGTGCCCATCCGGCCGCGTCCGCGCCGGAGACGACGGACCTCGTCGGCGCGGAGGGCGTCCCGGGGTTCCGCGCGACGGGCCATCTGCGGCAGGACGGCCCGCTCCCGTACGCCAGCGGGTACGTGCGGGCCAACGGCGGCACCGGCACCGTCTGGACCGGCCTCGCGCCCCGCATGCTGCCGGAGGACTTCGACACCGAGTCCTTCGGCTACGGGCGGAGCTGGCCGCTGGCCTACGACGACCTCGAACCGCACTACCGGGCCGCAGAGGAGCATCTGGGGGTGGCGGCCGACGCGGAGGAGCAGCGCGAGCGGCTGGGCCTGCGCTTCCCCGCGGGGTACGTGTTCCCCATGCGGCCGCTGCCCGCCGCGCACCTGGACCGCCTCGTCGCGGCGCGGCTCGACGGGCGCCGCGTCGAGGACCCCGTCGGCCGGCGCGAGGTCGAGCTGAGGGTGGTCGGCACCCCGCACGCGCGCAACGGCGTCCCCGACCCCCGCTTCGACGGCGGCCGCGGCTACGTGCCCCGGGGGCGGGACGGCAGGCCGGAGCCGGACAGCCGGTGCGTGGGGAGCGCGGGCTGCATCCCGCACTGCCCCTCGTACGCGAAGTACACCCCGCTCAAGACCCAGGGGCGGTGGAGCGCGTCCGTCACACTCCGGGACCGGTCCGTGGTGAGCCGCGTCCTGGTGGACGGGACCGGCCGCGCCACGGGCGTGGAGTACCGCTCGTACGACGGGGAGGCGTCCGTCGCGCACGCCGACGTCGTGGTGCTCGCCGCGCACGCGGTGGAGAACGCCCGGCTGCTGCTCCTGTCCGGTCTCGCCGGCCGCAGCGGCCAGGTGGGCCGCAACCTGATGGACCATCCGGTGCTGCTGACCTGGGGGCTGCTGCCGGAGGGCGAGCACGCCGGGTCGTACCGGGGGCCCGGTTCCGTCTCCGGTCTCGAAGGCTTCCGCGCGGGCCCGGCGCGGCGGCTGCGGGCGCCGTTCCGCGTCGAGTTCGGGACGTGGGGGTGGATCTGGGCGAAGGGCCCGGTGGAGACCGACGTGGACCACTTCCTCACCGGACGCGGGCTGTTCGGCAAGGAGCTGAGGGAGGCGGTCGGGAGCAGGCTGCGCCGCCAGTTCGCCCTCCAGTTCGAGATGGAGCAGGGCGCGGACCCCGCGAACCGGGTCACCCTGCACCCGTCCGCGCGGGACGCCCTGGGCCTCCCGCTCCCGCTGGTCACCTACGACCTCGACGACCACGTCAGGGAGGGAATGGCGGCGGCACGGGCCGTCTCCGACCGGCTCTTCGGGCTGCTCGGCGCCGAGGACCACACGGACTACACGCCCGCGGCCGCGTGGCCGGGGCGCTTCGAGCACCGCGGCCGCGCCTACGGCTACCGCGGCGCCGGCCACGCGGCCGGGACCCATGTCATGGGCGACTCGCCGGCCACGTCGGTGGTGGACGCCTGGCAGCGCTGCTGGGACCACCCCGGTCTCTACGCGGTGGGCTGCGGCAGCATGCCCTCGGTGGCCACCTCCAACCCGACGCTGACGATGGCCGCGCTGGCCCTGCGCAGCGCCGAGCGCGTCGAAGCGGACCTGACGGCCCGCGACCGTCCCCTCACCACCGGCCCGACCACCCCGGGAGTCCCCGCGTGACCACGATGGCCCTGCCGCCTGTGCCCGAGCCCTTCCGGCTCCCCTTCCACTACGGGGCGCTGCACCAGATCGGCGTCGACTGGCTGGTCGACCCCGAACCGGTGCGCACCCTGCTCGCGAAGCACCATCCGGGGCTGAGCGCGGCCGTGTTCGACGACGGACGGGCGCTGGTGTCGGTCGACTACCAGCTGTACTTCGCGCAGTACGCGTTCGGCGGCGGCGTGACCCAGGAGATCGAGTTCAACGTCGTCGCCTTCCCCGCCTCCGAGGCCGCCCGGCTGCCCCGGCTGACGTACGCCCAGTACGCGCAGGGCTGGGACCAGACCAAGCTCCTCGGGATCGCCCGGCTGCACGTCGTGTGCGACAACCCGTTCGCGATCCGGGCGGGGCGCGAGCTCTACGCGGAGCCCAAGTACCCGGGCTGGTTCGAGGTCGGCCTGCCGTCCCCCAACGGGCCGCCCGGCGCAACCTGGACCGTGCGGTGCGGGGCCGCCGAGGTCGGCCCGGACGACACCCTGGAGCGGGCACCGGCGCCGCTGCTCGACCTGGCGGCACGGCTGGACGGCCTGACCCCCGTCGCCGCCGCGTCCGCCCCCGTCACCGGCTACGGGACCGACCGCGAGGGACGGCTGCTCGCCGGCCCGATGAACGTCCACCAGCCGTACGCCTGGTACGACCTGGCCGCCGCGGCGCACTCCGGACGCACCCGGCTCGACGTCCGCGCGCCGGACGGCAACCTGGGCCGCGACCTGCGCGCCGTCCTGCCCGACGGCACGGCGGCGGCGGGCGCCTGGACCTGCCAGTCGCCGCCGGTGGCCGCCCACCAGCGCCCGTACTACCTGCCGGCGGGGCCGCGGGGCTGAACCGCGGCGGCCCCGCCGTCCGGCCGGTCCGCACCCGGGTCCGGTCAGCCGTCCGCGCCGTCCGGCGCCCGCAGGGCGTCGGCGATGCCCCGGGCCAGGAAGGGGATGCGGTGGGCGGGGACGCCCGCGATGTTGATGCGGCCGGCGGCGGTGCCGTAGACGCCGGACCGCCGGCGCATCCCCCGCATCCGCCCGGGGGTGAGGGGCAGCATCGAGAACATGCCCTTCTGCCCGGCGAGGGCCGCCGCCTCCCGCGCGTGCCCGAGGGCGGTCAGGTGAGCGACGAGCTCGGTGCGGTTGTCCGTGATGCGCCGTCGCATGACGTCGAGTTCGGCGAGCCAGAGCGCCTTCAGCCGCTCGTCGTCCAGGACGGTGGCGACGACGGCGGCGCCGTGGTCCGGCGGCATCGAGTAGAGGGTGCGGGCGGCGTTCTGCAGGGCGGTCTCGACGTGCCGGAGGGCCCGCGCCGAGGAGCCGACGACGAGGGCGCAGCCGGTGCGGTCGCTGTAGAGGCCGAAGTTCTTGGAGCAGCTGACGGCGATCAGCACCTCGGGGAGCCGCTCGGCCAGCATCCGGGTGGGGCGCAGGTCGGCGTCGAGGCCGTCGCCGAGGCCGTGGTAGGCGAGGTCGACGAAGGGGATCCAGCCGTTGGTCCCGGCGAGCGCGGCCAGTTCCTCCCAGGTCTCGGCGGAGGGGTCGGCCCCGGTGGGGTTGTGGCAGCAGCCCTGGAGGAGGACGACGTCGCCGGGCCCCGCGGCGCGGAGTTCCGCCGGCAGGTCGGCTCCGCCGGCCGGCCCGGAGGGGTCGAGCCACCGGTAGGGGCGGACGGTGAGGCCGGCGCCTTCGAGGATGGGACGGTGGTTGACGTACGCGGGGTCGCTGATCCACACGGTGGTGCCGGGCCGGGTCTGGCGTACGAGGTCGGCGAGGAGCCGCAGGGCGCCGGTGCCCGCCACGGT
The DNA here is from genome assembly GCF_055584185.1 of Streptomyces sp. NPDC104202. Lineage (NCBI taxonomy): Bacteria > Bacillati > Actinomycetota > Actinomycetes > Kitasatosporales > Streptomycetaceae > Streptomyces > Streptomyces sp. NPDC104202. The sequence goes on from NZ_JBVJMN010000028.1 coordinate 71,731, forward strand.
CTGGACGGCCGTCGCCCGCGCGGTGAGGGCGTCGGTGCCGAGGACGGTGGAGAGCATCGCGCGGTTGAAGGCGGTGTTGCCCGACAGGCCGAGGTACTCCTTGGAGCCGGAGCGCTCCGCGAGGCGTATCTCGGCCTCCTTGACCGCCGCCATCACGGGGGTGACGCCGGTGTGGTCGCGGTAGACGCCGAGCACGAGGTCGAGGCGCTCGGGGCGCGGGTCCGCCGCGTACTCGGCGGTGAGGTCCCAGAGCGGGTCGGCGGGCGGGGCGGGGAGGAGCTCAAGCATCGGCGGACACCTCGGTTCGCGGGGACCGGCGCCGGTTGGCGAGCGCGACACCGAGGGTGATCAGGGGGACGCCGACCACGACGGGCAGCGTCGGGGTCTCGTCGAGGAGGGGCACGGCCAGCAGGACGACGGCGACCGGGCTGAGGCTGCCGACGACCGAGCTGCGCTCGGGGCCGAGCCGCCGGATGGCGAAGGCGTACAGCAGGCCCGCGCAGAGCCCGACGCCCAGGCCCTGGACGACGAGGAAGAGCGCGATGTCGGCGCCCTCGGCGCGGGCGAGGCCGGTGGGCAGGACTCCGGTCAGGCTGAGCAGCGCGATGACGGTGAAGGAGGGCAGGCAGAGCAGCCCGATCGAGCCGACCGGGTCGAGGTCCACCTCCCGCAGGCCCACGGTGTAGAGGGCCCAGAGGCCGCTGGCGACGAGCAGGGTTCCGGTGCCGAGCAGGACGTCCGCGTCGAGGGCGGCGGTGTGGCGCCACACCAGGGCGGCGACGCCGGCGACGATGAGCGCGAGGCCGGCCGCCTGGGTGCCGCGCGGGGCGCTCTTGCCGCCGGCGACCATGAGGGCGGAGACGAAGAGCGGGACCATGCCGGGCACGATCGCGCCGACGAACGCGGCCGAGGTGAGGGAGCCGCCGTACATCGCGGCGAGGAAGAACGGGACACCGGCGCCGCAGACGATCTTGGCGGCCGGGCCGAACCGGACGGCGGCGAGCCGGCGCCTGCGCCGCCAGAGCGCCGGGGCCAGGACCACGAGGGGCACACCGAAGCGCAGCAGCGCGGCGTCCGCGGGCAGCAGCGTGGAGGTGCTCAGCGCACGGGCGCTGAGAGCGAACGCGGCCCAGATGGCCACGGTCAGCAGCAGGGCGGTCATGCCCACGGCGTTCGGCGACAGCCCGCCGAAGCGGCCGGTGCCCCGCGCCTCCCCGGCTCCCGTGGGCGGGGCCGGCGGACCGGCCGCTTCCGCCGTGCGCGTCCCCGCCGATTGCGTTGCGGCCACCGACCGTCCTCCTGCTCGTAGCCGTTCGGGCGTACCGACGCCCGGCTTTGCCCCGGGAAGCAACGCTAGACCCATGTCCGGGGCAGGCGATTGCCAGTTATGCCCTCCAGGCATAGCCTGAGGGCAGAATCTGCCAAGAACCGCCAAGGAGAGCCGATGGACTCCGTGGACTTCCGGATCATCCACGAGCTGCAGGCGGACGGGCGCCTCTCGAACCAGGACCTCGCCGACCGGATCAGCCTCTCCCCGTCGCCCTGTCTGCGCCGGGTGCGCCGCCTGGAGGAGTCGGGACTCATCGGCGGCTACACGGCGACGGTGGACCAGGTCGCCTTCGGCCTGCCGATCACCGTCTTCGTGCGGATCCGGCTGGAGCGCCACACCGCCGAGGCGGTCAACGTCTTCGAGCGGCACGTCGGCCTCATCGACCACATCCAGGACTGCTATCTGATGGCGGGCAGCAGCGACTACCTGCTGAGGGTCGTCATCGAGAGCCTGGAGGCGTACGAGGCCCTCGTCCGGACCCGTATCCACGCCATCCCGGGCATCGCCTCGATCGAGTCCAGTTTCGCCTTCGGCAGCGTCAAGCAGTCCCGCGTCTACCCGCGGCCGGGTGTCCCCTCCCGGCCGCGGACGGACGGCGGCGGCCCGGGCCGGTGAGGAGTCCGGTCCCGGACGGGATCCGGGCCGGGGAGGAGTCCGGTCCCGGACGAGATCCGGGCCGGGGAGGAGTCCGGTCCCGGACGGGATCCGGGCCGGGGAGGAGTCCGGTCCCGGACGGGATCCGGGCCGGGGGAGGCGGGGCGCCGGTCCGCGCCCGGATCGGCGGGCCTCGGGGGCGGCGGCCCGACCGGGTGAGGGGCGGTCGGACCCGGCGTAAGCTGAATCGACCGTGATCGCCGTCGTCCCGCGATCGGAAGAGGTTCGACATGCCCCTACGGAAGGGCAGAGCGGCCCTCGTGGGCGCCCTCGCCACGGCGACCCTGGCCGCGACGGCACCGGTCGGCCCCGCCCCCAGCGCGTCGGCGACGAGCACCTCCTTCACCGCGACCGCGGACACCACCGTGGGCGGCGAGGACACCGCGGACGCCCCCGGCACGTCGCCCCGGCTCGGTGTGGACGGCGACCCGCCGACACGGACGCTGCTGCGGTTCGACGTCGCCGGTCTCACCCAGCCGGTGACCCGCGCGAAGCTGCGGATCCGCGTCGCCGGCACGGACGGCGCCGGGAGCGTCAACGGCGGTGAGGTCCGCGGCGTGTCCGACACCTCCTGGTCCGAGGCGTCCGTCGGCGACGGCGACGGTCCGGCGGTGGACGGGCCCGTCCTGGGCTCGCTCGGCGCGGTCACCCCCGGCCGGTGGTACGAGGTCGACGTGACCCCGTACGTGACGGGCGACGGCACGTTCGCCTTCGGCGTCACCTCGCCGAACGACGACGGCGCCGACTACGACGCCCGCGAGACCGGCCCGGACGGACCGCAGCTGGTGGTCGAGACGGCCGCCGGGCCGGCCCCCTCGCGCACCCCGACGACGGCTCCGACGCCTCCCTCCCCCGCCGCGCGGGCGGGGCAGGACCTGGTGCCCGTGCTCGTCGGGGCGGGTGACATCGCCGCCTCGAACGACGGCGACTCGGCCACCGCGGAGCTGCTCGACCACATCTCCGGCACGGTCTTCACCGTCGGCGACAACGTCTATCCCACCGGCAGCGCCGCGGACTTCGCCGACTTCTACGCGCCGACCTGGGGCCGCCAGCGGGACCGCACCCGGCCGTCGCCGGGGAACCACGACTACGAGACCCCCGGCGCGGCCGCGTACTTCGACTACTTCGGCATCGCGGCGGGCCCCGACCGCCGGGGCTACTACTCGTACGACCTCGGGAACTGGCACGTGGTCTCGCTCGACTCCGAGATCTCCATGGCCCGGGGTTCGGCCCAGGAGAAGTGGCTGCGCGCGGACCTCGCCGCGAGCGGGAAGCCCTGCACGGTGGCGTACTGGCACCGGCCGCGCTGGACCTCCGGCGCCTCGCACCCTCCCGACCTCGCGACGGACCCGCTGGTGCGGGCGCTGTACGACCACGGAGCCGAGGTCGTCATCGGCGGCCACAACCACCAGTACGAGCGCTTCGCCCCGCAGGACCCGGACGGCCGGCTCGACACCGCCCGCGGACTGCGTCAGTTCGTCGTCGGCACGGGCGGCGCGGACCACTACGCGTTCGGCACCGTGCTGCCCCACAGCGAGGCCCGCAACGACGACACCTCCGGCGTCCTGAAGCTGACGCTCCGGGCCGACGGATACGACTGGCGCTTCGTGCCGGAGGCGGGGAAGTCCTACGACGACAGCGGTTCGGGCAGCTGCCACTGACCTCCCGCCGGCGGGCGGCACCGGCCGGACGCCGTCAGCGGGCGGGCGTCTCCCGCACGGGGTGCTTGCTGAGGATCGACACCCGGTTGAAGGCGTTGATCGCGATCGCCACCCAGATCACGGCCGAGATCCCGGCCTCGTCGAGCACCTCGCGCGCGTCGGCGTACGCCCGGTCCTGGGCGAGGGCGTCGGCGGGGTGGGTGGTGGCCTCGGCGAGGGCGAGGGCGGCGCGCTCGCGGGCGGTGAAGAGCTCGGTGTCGCGCCAGGCGGCGAGGACACCGAGGCGCCGCGTGGTCTCGCCGGCCCGCAGCGCGGCCCGGGTGTGCACGTCGAGGCAGGAGGCGCAGCCGTTGAGCTGGGAGACGCGGAGGTTGACGAGTTCGACGAGGATCCGGTCGAGACCGGCGTCGGCGGCCGTCGCGCGGACGGTCTCGGCGGTCTTCACCAGCGCCTGGTAGGCGGCGGGGCTCGCCTTGTCGACGTAGACCCTGCCGGAGGTCCGGGGCACCGTCGTGGTCCGTACCGTCTCGCTCACCCTGCGCTCCTTCGCTGTTGTCTTCCGGACTATGATCAACCATACTAGTTGAAAGCGAAACTACATGCGGGAGAAGGACCGGACCATGGGCGACACGGAGATCGAGATCCTCACCGCGCGGGACGTCCCCCTGGGCGGTCCGCGGGCGATGACCGTACGACGCACCCTGCCACAGCGGGCGCGCACGCTCATCGGCGCCTGGTGCTTCGCCGATCACTACGGTCCCGACCGGGTGGCCGACTCCGGCGGCATGGACGTCGCCCCGCACCCGCACACCGGACTCCAGACCGTCAGCTGGCTGTTCTCCGGGGAGATCGAGCACCGCGACAGCCTCGGCACCCACGCCTTCGTGCGCCCGGGCGAGATCAACCTCATGACCGGCGGCCACGGCATCAGCCACACCGAGGTCTCCACCCCCGGCACCACCGTCCTGCACGGCGTCCAGCTCTGGGTCGCGCTCCCCGGCGAACACCGCCACGCACCGCGCGACTTCCAGCACCACGCGCCGGCGCCGCTCCGCGTCGACGGGGCGGAGATCCGGGTCTTCCTCGGCACGCTCGCCGGCCGGACCTCCCCGGTGCGCACCTTCACCCCGCTCCTGGGCGCCGAGATCCTGATCGACGCCGGGGCCACCGTCACCCTCGACGTCGACCCGGAGTTCGAGCACGGCCTGCTCGTCGACGAGGGCGACGTCCGGCTCGAGGACGTCCCCGTCCTGCCCGCCCAGCTCGGCCACACGCCGCCCGGCCGCACCACGCTGACCCTCGCCAACTCCTCGGACCGTCCGGCCCGGACGGTCCTGCTCGGCGGTCCGCCGTTCGAGGAGGAGATCGTGATGTGGTGGAACTTCATCGGCCGCAGCCACCAGGACATCGTCGAGGCCCGGGAGGAGTGGGAACGGTCCTCCGACCGCTTCGGCTCCGTCGAGGGCTACCCCGGCGACCGGCTGCCCGCCCCCGTCCTGCCGAACGCCGTCATCACCCCGCGCCGGAACCCCGCCCGCCCCTGAGCCCCGCACGACCCCCGCGGCAACCGCCCCTCACCCCGGCCCGTCCCCCGGCGCCGGCACCCCCGAAGGACCGCCATGAGCGAGCAGCCCCCGACCGACACCTCCGCCCCCGTCGTCCGCCGCGTCGACGCACGCCACCGCTACGAGATCCTCGTCGGCGACCGGCGCGCCGGACTGACCGCCTACCGCGACCGCGACGACCGGCGGGTCTTCTTCCACACCGAGATCGACGACGCCTACGCAGGGCAGGGCCTCGCCTCGGTCCTCGTCGAGCAGGCCCTCGCCGACGTCCGCGCCGCCGGCCTGCGGATCGTCCCCGTCTGCCCGTACGTGGCCAAGTTCCTCAGGAAGCACGAGGAGTTCGCCGACATCACCGACCCCGTGACCCCCGAGGTCCTGACCTGGCTCGACGCCCGGCTCGGCCGCTGACTCCCCGGCCGCGCGCGGCTCCCTCGCGGGGCCGCGCCGGCGGCCCGTGGTCCCCCGCGCCCGAGGACGCGTACAGTGCGCACGGGCGCGCTGAGATCACGAGGAGTCCGTGTGACCGCGGTCAGTCCGGAACACACCACCGTCCCCGCCGACACCGGCGAGGTGACCCTGCTGATAGCCCGCCGGGTACGGCCCGGCCACGAGGCGTCCTTCGAGCGGTGGGCGAAGGGCATCCTGGAGAGCGCGGCCACCTTCCCCGGCCACCTCGGCTACGGACTCTTCCGCTCCTCGGGCGGCGACGCCCCCTGGTTCCTCGTCCACCGCTTCCGCGACACCGAGGCGTGCCGCGCCTGGCAGGAGTCGCCCGAGCGCGCGGCCTGGTTCGCCGACTGCGACGGCCACCACCACACCGAGATCGCCCGCCGCACCCTGACCGGCATGGAGACCTGGTTCGCCCCGCCGGGTTCCACCCAGCCCGCTCCGCCCCGCTGGAAGATGGCCGTCAGCGCCACCCTGGCGATCTACCCCATCTCCGTCCTCGGCGCCCTCTTCCTCCTCCCCCACCTCACCCCGCTCCCCCTTCTCCTCAGCACCGCGGTCACCGCCTGCGTGTTCAACGTCCTCATGACCTACGCGGCCATGCCCGCCGTGAGCCGCCTCCTGCGGGGGTGGCTGACCTCCTGAGGGTCGTTTCAGGCGGGCCCCACGGGTCAGACGCCCGGCATGGCCACTCACGAGATACGCCGCCGCACCCTCGCACTCGCCCGGGCGTCGCTGCCGTCGGCCGGGGGACCCGGACGGGTGCTGTCCACGATGGAACGACTGGAGACCTCGACCCGGCTCGACGGAGCGGCCGGCGCCGTGCGCAAGGCCGTGCGGGCGCTGCCGCTGGGGCGGGCCAGGGACGTCCTGCACGGGCGGTGGCTGGGGCACCCGGTCCATCCGCTGCTGGTGCAGGTGCCGGTCGGGGCCTGGCTGTCGGCCGCCGTCCTCGACCTGCTGCCCGGGGAGCGCAAGGCGGCCCGCGCCCTGATCGGCGTCGGGCTCGCGGGAGCCGTCCCGGCGGCCCTGTCGGGGTGGACCGACTGGGCGGAGTTGCGGCGTCCGCACCTGCGGGTCGGGCTCGTGCACGCGGCGGCCAACGCCACCGGCGTGGCGCTCTACGGCGCCTCGTTCGCCGCCCGGTGCCGCGGCCGGCACTGGCGCGGGAAGGCGTGGGCCTTCTGCGGGCTGGCCGCGGTGGGCGTCGGCGGGGCGATCGGCGGGCACCTGGCGTACCGGCAGGGCGCGGGGGCGAACCACGTCGAGGAGGTCGCCGACCTGGTCGGCCCGGACTGGCACGACCTCGGCGCGGAAGCGGTGCTGCCCGTCGACCGGCCACGGCTGGGGCACGTCGACGACGTGCCCGTCGTCATCGTCCGCCGGGAGAACGGGGACGTGCACGTCCTGGCGGCCCGGTGCAGCCACATGGGCGGCCCGCTCGCCGAGGGCGAGGTCGTCGACGACTGCCTCCGCTGCCCGTGGCACGGCAGCGCCTTCCGGCTGTCCGACGGATGGAACGTCACAGGGCCCGCCACCGCTCCGCAGCCCGTCTTCGAGACCCGGATCGTCGACGGCCGCGTCGAGGCACGACTCGCCGGCCGTCCCCTGTCCGCCGCCCGCGACCGCTCCGCCCAGGCGCCGCCGTCGGCGGCCTGACCGGCACCGGCCGGGTCACGGCGGCAGGTGTCCGGCGATCCCCGCGCCGCTGCCCGCCACGACCAGCAGGGCCGCGTCGACCCCCGCCATCACCATGACGGCGAGGAACGGGAGGCGGCTCCGGGCGGGGGCCCAGCGGCCCGCCACCGCGAGCAGGCAGAGCAGACAGAGGGCGACGGTCACCCCGACGGCGCCCAGGCCGAGCGGGGTCACCGGCCCGGGCGGCCCCACCGTCAGGACCAGGCAGGCGGCGAGGGCGAGGAGGGCGGCCAGGACGGCGGAGGCCGGCCTGCCCAGGCGGTGCGGGAGGCCGACCACGCCGTGCGCGAGGTCGTCCTCGATGTCCGGCAGCACGTTGGCGAAGTGGGCGCCGGTCCCGAGGAGCGCCGCCGCCGCGCTCCACCACAGCGGCGGCCAGGCCCGGCCGGGCAGGGACAGGGTCAGGAACGCGGGCAGGAACCCGAAGGCGAGCGCGTAGGGCAGCCAGGACAGGACCGTCCGCTTCAGCCGGAGGTTGTACGCCCATCCGGCGGCGACGCAGCCCAGGTGGACGCCGCCGGCGGGCACGCCGCACGCCAGGGACAGGGGGACGCAGGCGAGCAGGGCCGCGCAGGCCGCCGCGCCGACCGCGCCGGGCCGGACGGCGCCGAGGGCCACGGGCTTGTCCCGGCGGCCCGCGGCCCGGTCGCGCCGCAGGTCCAGGAGGTCGTTGGACCAGCCGATGGACAACTGGCCCGCTGCGACGGCGGCGACGGCCGTGACGGCGGTGCCGGGAGCGAGTCCGACGGCCACCGACAGGAGGGCCGCGAGGACGGTCACGGCCGCCGCCGGCGCGGGATGACAGGACCGCAGGAGCCCGGCGACCGCCCGCGCCCCCGAGGGCCGGGCGAGCGGCGGGTCGGACAGCCGGGCGGGTCCTTGACCGGTGGTGGCGGGCACCGCACCACGCTAGGCGACGGCGCGCCCGTGAGTGCGCGGTTGAGGGGGTCGGCGCCCCGCTGTCCCTATGTTGGACGAATGACGCGCGTCCTCGCGGTGAGCACTGCGTTCCCGCCCCACCGCTATCCGCAGCAGGAGATCACCGACGACCTCGTCGCGGGCCTGCCGCCGGGGGCCGACGGGGGTCTGCTGCGCCGGCTGCACGCGGGCACCTCCGTGGAGACCCGTCATCTGGCCCTGCCCCTCGGCCGCTACCGCGACCTCGGCACGTTCGGGGAGACGAACCGTCTCTTCGTCGAGCTGGCCACGGACCTGGGCGTGGCGGCGGCCGAGCGGGCCCTCGACGCGGCGGGAACACGGCCGGAGGAGATCGACCTCGTCGTCTCCACGACCGTGACCGGCATCGCGACGCCGTCCCTGGACGCCGGCGTGGCCGCGCGGCTCGGGCTGCGGGCCGACGTCCGGCGGATGCCGCTGTTCGGTCTCGGCTGCGCCGCGGGCGCCGCGGGGCTGGCCCGGGTCCACGACCACCTCGGCCTCCGGCCCGGCGCGACCGCGCTGCTGCTCTCCACCGAGCTCTGTTCGCTCACCCTCCAGCGCGGGGACACGTCGACGGCGAACCTGGTGGCGGGCGGCCTGTTCGGGGACGGGGCCGCCGCTCTGGTCGCCGCCCACGAGGACCGCACGCCCCCGCCGGGGGACGGGGCGGGACATCCCTGGCCGAGGATCGTGGCCACCCGGAGCCGGCTGTACCCGGGGACGGGGCACCTGCTGGGCTGGGACATCGGCGAGTGGGGCTTCCGGATGGTGCTCGGTCCCGAACTCCCCGACCTGGTGCGGCTGCACGTGACGGAGGAGGTCGAGTCCTTCCTCGCCGCGCACGACCTCAAGCCCGGGGACGTCGGCGCCTGGATCTGCCATCCGGGCGGTCCCCGCATCCTGGACGCCCTCGGCGAGGAGCTGGGGCTGCCGGAGCCCGCCCTCGCGGCGAGCCGGCGCGCGCTGGCGGCCACCGGGAACCTCTCCTCCGCCTCGGTGCTCCAGATCCTCGGCGACACCCGGGCCGCGCCGCCGCCGCCCGGGACGACGGGTCTGATGATCGGCCTGGGGCCGGGCTTCACGTCCGAACTCGTCCTGCTGGCCTGGTGAGGACCGGATGACGCCGTACACGCTCCTGATCCTGCTCGTCGTCGCCGAACGCTTCGCGGAGCTCGCCGTGGCGCGGCGCAACGGCGCCTGGAGCCGCGCGCTCGGGGCGCGGGAGCACGGGGCCGGGCACTACCCCGTGATGGTCGCCCTGCACACCGCGCTCCTCGTGGGGTGCCTTCTCGAACCGTGGGTCGCCGACCGGCCCTTCGTCCCGCTCGTCGGCTGGCCCGCCCTGGCCCTGGCGCTGGCCGCGCAGGGGCTGCGCTGGTGGTGCATCGGCACGCTGGGCCGGCGCTGGCACACCCGCGTCCTGATCGTGCCCGGCCTTCCGCTGGTCGCCGCCGGCCCCTACCGGTACCTGCGCCACCCCAACTACGTGGCCGTCGTCGTCGAGGGCGCGGCCCTGCCGCTGGTGCACGGAGCCTGGGTGACCGCGCTGGGCTTCTCGCTCCTGAACGCGGCGCTGCTGACCGTCCGCGTCCGCTGCGAGAACACGGCGCTGGCGCCCTCGCTCTCCCTCCCGCCCACCGGTGCGGCCCCCGGTCCCGCGTCGTGATCGACCTGCTCGTCGTCGGGGGCGGCCCGGCGGGTCTGGCGACGGCGATCCACGCGGCGCGGCGCGGGCTCGACGTGGTGGTCGCCGAACCGCGCCCCGGTCCCGTGGACAAGGCGTGCGGCGAGGGGATGATGCCGGCGGCCGTCCGCGCCCTCGAAGCGCTCGACGTCCGGGTGCCCGGGCACGAACTCCGCGGCATCCGCTACGTGGACGCCGACGGCGGGCGCCGCGCCGAGGCCCTGTTCGGCGCGGGGACGGGCCTCGGGGCGCGCCGGACGGCGCTGCACGGGGCGCTCGCGGAACGGGCCGCCGCGCTCGGCGTCCGGGTCGTCCCGCACCGCGTGCGCCGGGTGAGCCAGTCCGACGCGTGCGTCACCGCGGACGGCATGACCGCCCGCTATCTCGTGGCCGCCGACGGGCTGCACTCCCCGACCCGGCGCGCGCTCGGTCTGGCCGTGCGTCCGGAGCCGGGCCGGCACCCGCTCCGGTACGGACTGCGGCGGCACTTCGCCGTCGCGCCGTGGAGCGACCTGGTGGAGGTGTACTGGTCGGCCGACTGCGAGGCGTACGTGACGCCGCTGGGGCCGCGGCAGGTCGGCGTCGCGCTCCTGACCTCCCGACGCGTCTCCTACGACGAGCAGTTGGCGCGCTTCCCCGCCCTCGTCCCCCTCCTGGGCGGCGCCGAGGGGTCGCCGGTGCGGGGCGCGGGCCCGCTGCGCCAGCGGAGCCGAGCCCGGGTGGCGGGCCGGGTGCTCTTCGTCGGCGACGCCGCCGGGTACGTCGACGCGCTGACGGGTGAGGGGATCGCGCTGGCCCTGACGTCGGCCGACGCCCTGGTCCGCTGTCTGCGCGAGGGCCGCCCGGAGGCGTACGAGCACGCCTGGCGGCGGCTCTCCCGCGGCTATCGCCTGTTGACCGGCTCCCTCCTCTGGACCCGGAACCAGCCGCGGCTGGCCCCGCTGATCACGCCGGCGGCCGCCCGCTTCCCCGGTCTGTTCCGCCGCGCGGTGGATCTGCTCGGCTGACCCTCCGCGGCGGTCGGCCGGCGCGGCGGACATGCCCGGGCGGGCGAGGGGACCGTCAGGCGGCGCGGCAGAGCTCCTCGGTGCGGGGTGCCGAGGAGCCGGGCACCACGGCCGGGCCCACGGGGTGCCGGTGGGCGGGGGCGAGGGGTGCGCACCGCGCGCGGTCGCGGCGTGCGAAGACGACGAGCCGCAGGACCGCGAATCGCGCGACCCCGGCGAACGCGGAGGCCGACAGGTAGACGACCTGCCGGAGCATGGGGCCCGGCGCGGCGACCAGCCCGTCCAGGACGAGCATCGCCGCACAGGTCACCGCGTACGCGGCGGCCGCCGATCCGGCGGACTGGGCGTGCTGGGCCCGGGTCGCGCGTCGCCCCGCGCCGAAGGTGAATCGGGCGTGCAGCTCGGTGGCGAGCAGCGTGGAGACCACGGTGACCAGGGCGTTGGCCAGGGCCCAGGGCAGCCGGTCGGCGAGGGCGGCGACGGCGAAGCTGGAGGCGACCCCCACGCCGCCGCCGCACAGGACGAAGCGGAGGAAGGCGAGGACGGCGCCGCGCGCCGCCGGTTCCTTCCGGTTCCGTGCCGATTCCATGACCCGCCCCCTCGGATGTCCCATCCCGTCGGCCGCGCCTTCCCGGGTGGACCGGGGGCGCGGCGCCGATGGTGCCATCATGGCGCACTCTTGGCGCCACAGTGAGCCATTATTGGCGCCTCGCAGGCCAGCGCGAGGAGCGTCGGCGTCGCATGCGGGTCGAATGCGCTGCTCAGAGCCGCTGCGAAGACGGCGCCACGCCGATCGAATCCGTGGCACCCGCGCCCGGCGCCGGGCGCCTCCTGGCTCCGGCCCTTCGGCGGTGGTGGCCCCGTGACGCGTAGGACCACGACACCCGGGTACCCGCCGGGGCATGGTCGATCGCGAAGCCCCTCAGAAGTCCCTGACGACGGACGGCACGCCCCCCGGTCCGGCCGGCGGCCGGCGGGCGGACGCGCCGGAGCCGGAGGACGTCGGACCGGGACCGGAGGTAGAGGAACGCTCGCCGGACTCCCCCACCCGGCTGCCGCGGGGCGCCTGGCGCGCGGTGCTCAAAGGCTCTGTAAGGGAGTTCACCTCCGACGAACTGACGGACCGGGCCGCCGCGCTCACCTACTACGGCGTCCTCGCGCTCTTCCCCGGACTGCTCGTGCTCGTCTCCCTGCTGGGGCTGAGCGGGCGGTCCACGACGGACAAGGTGCTCGACAGCCTGCGTGACCTCGCGCCGGGACCGGCCCGCGACGTGCTCGGTCAGGCCGTGGAGAACCTGCAGGGCAGCGGTGGTGCGGGAGCGGTCATGGCGGTGGTGGGCCTCGTCCTGGCCCTCTGGTCGGCCTCCGGTTACGTGGGGGCCTTCATGCGGGCCGCGAACCACATCCACGACGTGCCGGAGGGCCGCCCGGTCTGGAAGGTCCTCCCGATCCGGCTGGGGATGACCGCGGTGCTCATGCTGATGGCCACCGCGAGCGCCCTCATCGTCGTCTTCACCGGCGACGTGGCCCGGCGGGCGGGTGACGTGCTGGGGGTCGGCGACACCGCCCTCGACGTGTGGGCGATCGCCAAGTGGCCCGTGCTCGTGGTCCTCGTGACGGCGATGATCGCGCTCCTGTACTGGGGAAGCCCCAACGCCAAGGGCCGCGGCTGGCGCTGGGTCACTCCCGGCAGTGCCCTGGCGCTGCTGATCTGGCTCCTCGCGTCCGCCGGTTTCGCCCTGTACGTGGCGCAGTTCGGCTCGTACAACAAGACCTACGGGACCATGGCCGGCGTCATCGTCTTCCTCGTCTGGCTGTGGATCAGCAACCTGGCCGTGCTGCTCGGCCTGGAGTTCGACGCCGAGGCGCTGCGCCAGCGGGCGATCGCCGGCGGCCTGCCTCCGGACGAGGAGCCGTACGTCGAACCCCGCGACACGCGTGCGTGGACCGAGGAGGACCTGCGCAGGATGGGCGAGGGGCGGGACGGGGAGACGGGGCCGGCCGACGGCCCGGTGCGCGCGACACGGGAAGGCGGGACGCACGGCCATGACGGGCGACGGTGAGTTCGAGCGGGACCGGCACTACCTGACGACACGGATCACGGCCGACGGCCGGGACGGCTACCCGGTGGAGCCCGGGCGGTACCGGCTGGTCATCGCCCGGGCCTGTCCCTGGGCGAACCGGGCGGCCATCGTCCGGCGCCTGATGGGCCTGGAGGACGTGCTCTCGATGGGCATCGCGGGGCCGGTGCACGACGAGCGCAGCTGGTCCTTCGACCTCGACCCCGGCGGCCGGGACCCGGTCCTGGGCGTGGAACGGCTCCAGGAGGCGTTCCTGCGGCGCGACCCCGAGTACGCGTACGGCATCACGGTGCCCGCGATCGTCGACGTGCCGAGCGGGACGGTCGTGACCAACGACTTCGCGCGCATCACGCTCGACCTGGGCAGCCAGTGGGCGGCGCACCAGCGCGCCGGACCTCTACCCGGAGCGGTGGCGCGACGAGATCGACGACGTGGCGGAGGCCGTGTACCGGGACGTCAACAACGGCGTCTACCGGTGCGGTTTCGCCACCGGCCAGCAGGCGTACGACCGGGCGTACCGCGCCCTGTGGGAGCGGCTCGACGCGCTGGAGGAGCGGCTCGCCGGGCGGCGGTACCTGGTCGGCGACACCCTCACCGAGGCCGACGTCCGCCTCTTCCCCACCCTCGTGCGGTTCGACGCGGTGTACCACGGCCACTTCAAGTGCAACCGGCGCAAGCTGGCCGAGCTGCCGGCCCTGTGGGGGTACGCGCGCGACCTGTTCCAGACGCCGGGGTTCGGCGACACCGTCGACTTCGCGCAGATCAAGGAGCACTACTACGTCGTGCACCGGCAGCTGAACCCCTCGGGGATCGTCCCCCGCGGTCCGGCGACCCGCGACTGGCTCTCGCCGCACGGCCGGGAGGAGCTGGGCGGCCGCCCGTTCGGCGACGGCACGCCGCCCGGACCGCCGCCGGCCGCGGAGCGGGTCCCGGCCCTCGGCTGAGCCGCCCGACGCGGGAGCGGCCCCGGGTCAGCGGCTGCTCGGATGCCACTCCGTGAGGAGGATCGTGGCGTCGTCCCGCAGCTTGTGGTCCTGGTGGGCGCGCAGGCCCTGGACGAGCCGCCGCAGGGCCTCGGGGGCCGGGGCGCCCGCCGCGGTGGCGCGGATGACGGTGTCGGCGAGCCGCTCCTCGCCGTAGAGGTCGCCCTGCGGGGAGCGCGCCTCGGTGACGCCGTCGCTGTGGAGGAGGACGCGGTCGCCGGGCTGGAGCCGCGCGGTGTGCTCGGTGGGCGGCGACTCCACGAGGAACCCCCAGCCGAGGGGGAGGTCGGGCTCGCGGGCCAGCACCTGCGGCAGGACTCTTCCGTGACGGATGAGGAGCGGCGGCGGGTGACCGCAGTTGATCCAGGTCAACCGCCCGTCGATGGTGTCCAGATGGGCCACGACGGCGGTCATGAGCCGGTCGGCGAACCAGGTGTCCAGGATCCGGTCGATCGCGGTGACGATGTCGGTGAGCGACCCGCCCGCACGGCGCGTCGCCCGGCACGCGGCGAGCCCCGCCGCACTGGCCCCGCCCGACGCGAGGTCGTGGCCCATGGAGTCGATGACGGTCAGGTGCAGGCCCCGGTCGTCCAGGGTGTGGTCGAAGGTGTCGCCGCCGATGTCGTACGCGGGTTCCAGCACCGCCGACGAGGTCACGTCCGCCGTGCCGATGGTCCGCGGCGGCAGGAAGGCCCACAGCAGCTCGGCCTGCACCGTCATCGCCCGCGACCGTTCGGTCTCGACGAGCACGTCGCTGTGGGACGACTTCGACACCACCAGCAGGGCGGCCACGGCGGCCAGCGTCCGGCCGCGCTCCAGCAGCGTGTCGTCCAGCGCCGCCGCCGTCACCATGAGGACGCCGACCCGCTCCACCCCGTCGATCATCGGCACCCAGGCCGTGGCTCCGTCCCTGGACCGCTGCACCGACTGCGTCCGGTACGCCAGGCCCGCCAGCGACGTGTCGACGTCGAGCGCGGGCTGTCCGACGGGTTCGGCCCGCGGCAGGGCCACCAGCCTGATCTGCTGGAGGTCCGTCACGTACATGACGGCCTCGGTGAACCCCATGCCCCGGCCGGCGTCCCGCACCAGTCCGGCCAGCTGCCGCCCGGTCAGCAGCCGGGAGCGCGCCAGCATCTCGGCGAGGACACCCTCGTACGTCGACACCCGACCTCCGGTCCATCGTTGAGGCGACGTGCGGCGCGAAGGCGCGGTCCGGCCCGTCTCCCGCAGAAGGTGGGTCTCACGTTACGCAGCCTCCCCGGTGATCGCTCCCCGGGAGGCCCCCCTCAGGCGTTCGCCGAGGTCCGGCGGGAGCGCAGGGGGGTCAGGCGGCGGGGCCGTTCGCGGGCGTGCCGGTCGAGTTCCTCCATGAGGCGGCGGCCGCGGTGCTCGGGGTCGAGTTCGTCGAGGACGCGGTCGAACTCGGCGAGCATGGCTCCGTACAACTGCCAGCGGTCGGGTTCCTTCAGGGCGAGGGCGAGGAGCAGGTCGGCGGCGCTGACGCGGCAGGCGCGGGCCGCCCGCAGCTCGCCGGCGAGCCGCTCCTCGGCGGCCTCGGCGGCCTCGCTGCCGGAGGAGGTGACGAGCACGGCGAAGCTGACGAACGCGTCGGCGGTGTGCTGGGCGGTGTCCTGAAGGGCGACGGCGGTCCGGCGGGGCAGGAGGTCGTCGCCCTCCCTCGCCTTCGCCAGGTCGGTGAGCGTGCGGCTGAGGACGCGCAGCACGACGGCGCAGATCTCCAGGGTGTCCAGTCCCGTGCGCAGCACGATCCGGTGGAGCAGCCCCTCCTTGACGCGCGGATTGAGGCGCAGGCTGTCCTCGGCGGTGCGGAGGGCGCCGTCGACGTCGGCCACGTCGTTGTCGAGACGGCGCGCCTCGTGCAGGCGCGCCGCGGCGCGCTCGACCGGCGGCGCCCCGGCGAACTCCTCGGCCACGTCGAGGAGCAGCCTGCGCATCCTGCGGGCGAGGTCCTCGATGGACTCGCCCGCCGTGTCCACCCAGACGGGCGGGGCGAGCAGCAGGTTGAAGAGCAGTCCGACGACGGCCCCGATGAGCGTCTCCAGGACCCGGTCCCAGGCCGTGTGGGCGACCTGGGTGACGCCGAGCACCAGCATGGCGCTGATGGCGACCTCGGGGACGAACTCCCCCACCTTGACCAGCCGTCCCACGAGGAGCGACGCCAGGATGATCAGGGCGAGGCTCCACCACGACAGGCCGACGATGGCGCTGAACGCGATGGCGATGAGCACGCCGACGACGACGGAGTTGACGCGGCGCAGGCTCGTGGTGAGGGTCGAGTAGAGGGTGACCTGCACGACGAGGAGCGCGGTGAGGGGCGCGGTCAGCGGCGCGGGCTCACTGCTGAGCCAGAGCGCGACGACGTACGACAGTGTGGCCGCCGCCGTCGACCGCACCGACTGCACCACGAACGGATCCCGCCGCAGCCGGCTCGCGAGCTCCGCGTACCGGGCGGTCCGACTGCTGTCCCGCGTCACGTTCTCCCTCTCCTCGCCCCGCCGTCCCGCCCCGTCCGACCCTGCCACCCCTCCCCCTTCCCCGGCCCCCGGGCACACCGGGCCGCCGTCACCACCCTCCGGACGGCGCCATCGCCCCGCGCCTTCCCTGGGGCGCCCGGACCACACGGACCGCAGCCGGCGGGGGGGCGAGCCGGCGCCTCCCGCTCGCGCAACCAGGTGTTGCGCGAGACGACGGGCGGGGCTACCGTGGATATGCAACCAAAGGTTGCAAGAGACGGGAGAGCGGCATGGAGACCGGCAGCATCGAGCGCGAGATCCACATCGACGCACGGCCCGAGGTGGTCTATGAGGTCGTCAGCAGGCCCGAGCACCTGCGCGCGTGGTGGCCGGACGAGGCGGAGCTCGACCCGGTGCCCGGCGGCACCGGCGTCCTCACCTTCGGCGAACGGAACGCGCCGGACGCGCACGTCGTCCCGATGACCGTGGTCGAGGCGGACCCGCCCCGCCGGTTCTCGTTCCGCTGGGTCTACGACCCGTCGGTGCCCGCCACGCCCGCGAACTCCCTGCTGGTGGTCCTCGACATCGTCCCGTCCGGCGACGGCACGCTGCTGCGCCTGACCGAGACCGGGTTCCGGGAGAAGGGCTGGGAGGCCGCCGTGCTGGAGGAGCAGTACCGCGCGCACGTCACCGGCTGGGACCACTACCTGCCCCGCCTCGCGGCCTACGCCGTGAAGGCGGTGCCGACGCCGTGAGCGCCGCCGTCGACGACGAGCTGTGGACCGCGGTGGGCGACCCGACCCGGCGGCGGATGCTCGACCTGCTGCTGACCGGCGGCGGGACGGCCACGACGCTGAGCGAGCACCTGCCGATCACCCGCCAGGCCGTCGCCAAGCACCTCGGCGTCCTCCACCGGGTCGGGCTCGTGCGGGTGAAGCCCGCCGGACGCGAACGCCGCTACGAGGTGGACGAGGCCCAGCTCGCCCGCGCCGTCGCCCAGCTGTCCTCGGTCGGCGCCGCGTGGGACGCCCGACTGCGGCGCATCAAGAGCATCGCCGAGGCGATCGAGCGCGACCGGCGGGCCTGACCCTCCCGCCCGCACCCCTCCCGCCCGCGACCGGGCGGCGAGCCACCCCGCGCCCCGCGACCGGGCGCCCATCCGAGAAAGGCAGCGCCATGTCGGACATCCTGCACCGCATCGGAGTCACCGCCTCCCCCGCCGCCGTCCACGCCGCCCTGACCACGATCGACGGGCTCGCGAGCTGGTGGACCGAGGACACCGACGGCGACGCCGGCGTCGGAGGAGTGATCCGCTTCCGCTTCGAGCCCGGCGGGTTCGACATGAAGGTCCTCGACGCCAGGCCCGCGGAGCACGTCCTCTGGGAGGTCGTCGACGGCCCCGACGAGTGGATCGGCACCCAGGTCCGGTTCGACCTCTCGCGGGAGGACGACTACACGATCGTCCTCTTCCGCCACTCCGGCTGGAGGGAGCCCGTGGAGTTCATGTACCACTGCAGCACGAAGTGGGCGACCTTCCTGATGAGCCTCAAGAACCGCCTGGAGACCGGCAAGGGCGAGCCCGCGCCGCACGACGTCAGGATCGGCAACTGGCACTGACCAGGGCCCGCGAGCGGCTCCGGGCCGGTCACGGGGTGCTCTCACCCCCCGCGAACGGCCCGGAGCCGCCGGGCGCTCAGCGCTCGGTGCGGGAGACGGAGCGGGCCCAGAGGACGAGGGGGACCTGGAGGGGGAGGCGGGCGTACGCCGCCGCCTTGGCGGGGGTGGGGCGGTGCCGCCAGTCGTAGGCCATCTTGACGTTGGCGGGGAAGACGCCGGCGAAGAAGACGGCCGCGGCCCGGGCGCTGGCCCGGCGGGTCGCGGGGACGGCGAGCCCCGCGGCGAGGGCGAGTTCGACGGCGCCGCTGGCGGCGGTCCAGGCGCGGGGGCTGCCGGGCAGGGCCTCGGGGACGATGGCGTCGAACTGCTTCGGGGCGACGAAGTGGGCGACGCCCGCCGTCCCGAGCAGGCCGGCGAGCAGCAGGGCGGAACGGGCGGATCGGGCCATGGGGGCGCTCCTTCGGACGGGGCGGACGGCGCGGGCGCGGGGCGCCGACCGTGTTACCGGGCGGTAAGTATGCCGTACCGGAGTCCGTCGCGGGCCCTCCGGGCCGATGCGGACGGCTGCCGGACGGGTGGCGGTGACCCCGCCTCCCGGGGAGGGCCGGGAGCAGGGCCCGCCCGACGGCACGGCACCACCGCCCCGCGGACCCACCGCGGCCCGGGCGCGGAGGCGGCCCGGCCGTCGGCCGTTCGGAGGTGTACCGGGTGCCGAGGGGCGGCGGTCCGGGCAGAGTGGCAGGGAGCGGCGACGCAGGCCGCCGAGGCGCCGAACGGAGTGGGGAGTCCGATGACACCCGGGAGCGACGATCCCCTCGACGCGGGGCACTCGGCCGGGCTCGTCGTGGACGCGCGGGGGACGATCCTCCGGTGCACGCCGGCCGCGGAGGGTCTGCTGCGGCGGACGGCGGCGGAGCTGCACGGCCGGCAGATCCGGGACCTCCTCGCGGTGCCGGAGAGCTGGCCGGAGGTCCTCGAACAGCGCGACGGCCCGATCTGGGAGGGGCGCGCGGTGCTGGCCCCGGACGGCGGGGGCGAGGTGGAGTTCCGCGTGCTGCCGCTCGTCGACGGTCAGGGAGCCGCCGGGGCGACCGAGTTCCTGGTGCTCGGCGCGCCGCGCGCGCTGGTCGCGCAGTGGCGCCAGGGCCACGCCTTCATGCGGGAGCTGTTCCTCCAGGACCGCATCGGCCTCGCGGTCCTCGACAACGAGCTGCGGCTGGTGCGGACGAACACGCACCTCCTCCCCTACTCGGGTGTGCCGGCCGAGCTCTACGGCGCCCGGCTGGGGGACTTCCTGCGGGAGTCGGACGCCCGGGTGATCGACACCCGGCTGCAGGAGGTCCTGACGACGGGGGTCCCTCTGGTCGGTCTCGACGTGGACGTCCACACGCAGGTCGACGCGGGCGCGGGGCGGACCATGACGCTCTCGGCCTTCCGCCTCCAGGGGGCGCAGGGGGTCGTCATGGGCGTCACGGCGCTGTTCGTCGACGTGACGGACCAGCGGCTGTCGCGCCGCCGGCTCGATCTGCTGCACCGGGCGACGACCGTGCTCAGCACCAACCTCTCCGCCGAGGAGATCACCCGGGACCTGGCCGACGTCCTCGTCCCGGCACTGGCGGACGTGGCGGTCGTCGACGTGGCCGAGGCGGTCTTCACGTACGAGGAACCGGCTCCCGAGCACCACGACGAGCACGCGCTGCGCCGCACGGCGGTGGCCGGCGCCTCCGCCGGCGGGGTCGCGCCCGGCGCCATGGTCGAGGTCGACGCGGGCGGGGTGCTGTCGGGCCGGGTGTGGTCGCACCGTGCGGAGGAGGGCGTCGGGCCCGGCGACGCGCTCGACCGGGTGCACGGGATGAGCGCGTGGCTGCGGGCGCGGGGGTCGCTGCTCGGCCGCATCCGGGTGGGCCGCGGGGCGGACCGGCCGCCGTTCACCGGCGACGACCTCGCCATGCTGGAGCAGATCGCCTCGCGGGCCGCACTGGTCGTGGACAACGCACGCCGCTACGCCCGCGAGCGGAACGCCGCGGTGGGCCTGCAGCGCAGCCTGCTGCCGTCGTCGACGACCGACACCTCCACGGTGCACACGGCGAGCGTCTATCTGCCGACGGACACGGCGACGGGGGTCAGCGGCGACTGGTTCGACGTCATCCCGCTGTCCTCGGCCCGGGTCGCGCTGGTCGTCGGCGACGTGGTGGGGCACGGCCTCCAGGCGACGGCGACGATGGCGCGCCTGCGCACCGCGGTGCGGACGCTGGCGGACCTCGACCTGGAGCCCGACGAACTGCTGACACACCTGGACGACCTCGTCTCCCAGTTCGCCATCGACGCCGACGGCGCCGCGCAGGCGATGCGGCCGCCGGGCACGGAGATCGCCTTCGGGTCGTTCGGCGCGACCTGTCTGTACCTGACGTACGACCCGGTCACGCGCCAGTGTCTGGTGGCGAGCGCAGGGCACCCTCCGCCCGTGCTGGTGGCACCGGACGGCGGGGCGTCGTTCATCGACCTGAGCCCCGGTCCGCCGCTCGGCGTCGGCGGTCTGCCGTTCGAGCCCGCCGAGGTGGAGGTGACGGACGGCAGCGTCCTCGCGCTGTACACGGACGGGCTGATCGAGCGCGGTCACGCCGATCTGGACGAGGGGATGGCGGCGTTCCGACGGGCGCTCTCGGCGGCGCTCGTCCCCGGCCGGCCCCTGGAGGAGATCGGTCCGGAGGTGGTCAGGGGGCTGGTGCCCGGTCCCCTGTCGGACGACGTGACGCTGCTGCTCGCGTCGGTGCGCGGGGTGCCGGTGGCGGACAGCGCCTCCTGGGACTTCGCGGCGGATCCGTCGGTGGTGTCGGAGGCACGCGCGCGGGTGCTGCACCAGTTGTCGCTGTGGGGCCTGGACGAGCTGGCCTTCACCACCGAGCTGGTCGCCAGCGAGCTGGTCACCAACGCCATCCGGTACGCGGGGGGTCCCCTCGTCCTGCGGCTGATCCGGGCGGCCTCGCTGATCTGCGAGGTCTCCGACGGCAGCGGCACCCAGCCCCGGATGCGCCGGGCCCACGCCACGGAGGAGGGCGGCCGCGGTCTCTTCCTGATCGCCCAGCTCACCGACCGGTGGGGCAGCCGGTACACCCGCTCGGGCAAGACCATCTGGACGGAACAGGCCCTGCCGACGCTGCCGTGACGTCGCGCGTCCGGGCACGACCCGACGGCGCCCGCCGCCCGCTCCCGGGAGGGGCGCCGGGTCAGCGCACCCCGCGGGGCCGGAACTGGACGCTGATGCGCGGTCCCACCGCGCGGCTCGTCTTGGGCACGGCGTGTTCCCAGGTCCGCTGGCAGGACCCGCCCATCACCACGAGGTCGCCGTGCCCGAGCGGGAGCCGCAGTGCCGTGGGTCCGCCGGAGCGGGGCCGGAAGGCGAGGTCGCGCGGATCGCCGAGGGACAGGATGGCGACCATCGTGTCCCGCGTGGCGGAGCGCCCGGTACGGTCCCCGTGCCAGGCGACGCTGTCCCGGCCGTCGCGGTAGAGGCAGAGGCCGGCCGTCGCGAAGGGCTCGCCGAGTTCGGCCGCGTAGTGCCGGCTCAACGTGTCGCGCGCCTCGGCCAGGGCCGGGTGCGGCAGCGGCGCCCGCTCCCCGTAGTGCGCCAGGAGCCGGGGTACGGCGACGACGCTGTCGTACATCTCCCGCTCCTCCGCCCGCCACGGCACCCGCCCCACCAGCGCGTCGAAGAGCGCGTCGGCCCCCGCCAGCCACCCCGGCAGCCGGTCGACCCACGCCCCCGCCCCCAGCTCGGTCCGCCGGAGCCCCCCGAGCGGGCCGTACCGGATGTCGTCGCCCTGGTCGAACAGGGATCCCTGGAGTCCGGGCAGGTCGGGCAGATCGGGTCGGGCTGGGGTCATGGGTCCAGCGTAGACCAAGAACCGAACAGATGAGCGAATACCGGGGGTCTCACAGGCTCGCCAGCAGGTCGTCCAGGGGCGCGGGGGCCTGTCCGGGTCCCAGGGCCTGCACCAGAAGGGTGCCGTAGCGGATCTTGCGGCCCTTCTTGGTGCCGAGGAAACGCCGGAGCTGCTGATGGCGGGGGCGGGTGAGCTGGGCGGGCTGGTGGAGGAAGGTCTGCCAGGCGCGGAGGTCGCCCTCGGCGGCGACGATCTCCTCGACGGCCGGGGTGCCGAGGGCCCGGATGAATTCGTCCTCCAGGTCGGCGGCGCAGACGAAGAAGGCGCGGTGGGGCGCGCCCGCGCGCAGGAAGGCGCGCTCGTAGTAGGACTGTTCGCGCTCGTCGCACAGTCCGGTGAGGCGCAGGCCGAGTCCGGGCGGGCCGAGGAGGGAGGCGTAACGGGCGACGTTCATCGCTCCGCCCATCGACACGACGGCGACCCCTTCCGCGGCGAGGTCACGGCCGCGGCGGGCGGCCAGGGCGTCCACGGCCGCCCGGTCGCTGAGCCCCTCCAGGAGCACCGCCGTCCGCAGGCCCAGGCCCTCGGCCAGCTCCCTCGCCGTGTCGCCGGGCCCGCCCGCCGCCCAGCCGCCGATCTCGTCCTGGAACGTCCTCGTGTCCGTCATGGGGCGAGTCTGCCCCGGCGCCGCCCGGCGCCGCACCGGATATTCGCGCACCTCGCGGGGGCATGACGGGGCCGGCGGCGGGCAGCCGCCTCGTGGCGGCCGGGGCCCGCGCTCCGCGTGGTCCGCCCGTCCGCCGCGTGGTCAGCGGAGCCGAACGACGCGCCTGTGGTGCCCGGGGGACGGCGGCGCGTCACGGGATGCGCGGAGGAGCACCATGAGCTTTCCCCTGCCCGACAGCGTCGACGCCCTCAAGGACATGATCGGCCGGGAGATCTCGGCCCTGCGCGCGGCCGTGCGACGGGCCGCCGAGCGGTCGCTCGCCGGTACGCCCGGCACGGACCTGGCGTCGCCGGTCCGGTCGCTCGCCGTGCCCACGCCCTCGGCCGAGACCGACGGGCCGCAGCGCTGCCGCTGCGGCACGCACGAGCCGGGCGGCAGCGGGGTCTGCTCGGTGCTCCCGGCGATCCCGGCCTCGGCCGTGCTCCTGGAACCGGTGCGGGACGAGGCGGACACCCTCCTGGACTTCCGGATCGTGGCCGGCAACCACGTCCGGTCGGCCGACTGGCTGGAGGCCCCCGACCGCCTCGTCGGCCAGCGCTTCCTGGAAGCGCGGCCCGGGGCGGCGTACTCCGGGCTGCTGACGGCGCTGACGGACGTCGTGGACACCGGGAAGCCGCTGGACGGGCTGGTGGTCGACTACACCGAGCAGCGGCTCGGGCGGATCCACCGCACTCCGCTGCTGTACTCGGCGGCCCCGTGCGCCGGCCAGGTGCTGGCGACCTGGCGGCCGGTGCGCAACCAGGCCGAACTGCTCACCGTCGACGCACAGTTCCTCGCCTCGATGGGCTGGGGGAACTGGGACCTGCTCTCCGGCAAGGTCACCTGGTCGGAGGGGCTCAACCGGATCTTCCACGCCGACGTGAGCATGCCGTGGACGCTGGAGCAGCTCTGCGACGCGCTGCTCCCGGACGATCTGACGGCGTTCGCCGAGTTCCTCACCTCGGTCCTGGCGGGCGAGGAGCCGGCCTGGACCCGGATCCGCTTCATCGTGCTGGGCGAGCTGCGCACCCTCGATCTGCTCGGGCGGCCGGTCACCGGGACGGACGGCCGGGCGTGGGCGGTCAACCTGGTGGCCCGTGACCTCACGCCGCAGATCCGCAGCCGGCGGCGGCTCGCCGAGACCGAGCGGGAGTCCGACCGGCTGCGGCGGCGGACGGAGGCGGAGCGGCGGGTCGCGGACGCGCTGCGCGAGGCGCTCCTGCCCACGCACTCGGAGGCCCTGGCCGCGGTCGGCCTGACGGTGGCGGCCTCGTACCGGCCCGCCGAGCCCGACGCGGCGGTCGGCGGCGACTGGTACAAGTGCCGGCTGCTGCCCGACGGGCGGGTGCTGGTCGCGATCGGCGACGCCTCGGGCCACGGCCTGGACGCGGTGGCCCGGATGGCGCAGCAGCGGCACGCCCTCGCCGGCCTGGCGCAGACCGGCGCGTCCGCCGGGGAGATCACGACCTGGCTCAACGAGCTCGTGTGCAGCGATCCGGCGGGCCGGACGGCCACCATGGTCGCCGGCCACCTCGACGAGGAGAAGGTCCTGCACTGGGCGGACGCCGGCCATCCCGCGCCGCTGCTGCTGCGCGACGGCCGCGCCGAACCGCTGGACGCCGGGCAGCGCGGCCCGCTCCTCGGGGCGCTGCCGGGGTACGCGTACGAGACCTCCTCGACGCCGCTGCGCACCGGCGATCTGCTGGTCCTCTACACCGACGGGATGGTCGAGCGCCGCGGCGAGGACGTCACCGAGGGCATCGCCCGTCTGGCGGACGCGGTGTCGGCCGCCTCTCCCACGGAGCCCTGCGGGGTCATCGAGACCCTGCTGGCCGACCCGGAGATCACCGGGCACGGCGAGGACGACGCCTGTCTCCTGGGGATACGGGTGGACTGAGCGCGCGGCCGCGGGGGGGGGCGGGGGGGGGTGGGCGGGAGGGTGAGTTTGGTGGGCTGGAGGCAGGGGGGGTGGGGGGGATAGGGGAGACGACCGAAGAATCCCTTGGTTGGGGTGGACAAGAGATTCGCTC
>NZ_JBVJMN010000029.1:0-95662 GCF_055584185.1 Streptomyces sp. NPDC104202
AGTGGGGAGGGTGCCCCCCCCCCCCGACCCCCCCCCCCCCCCCCCTCCCCCTCCCCCCCCCCCCCCCCCCCCCCCCCGCCCCCCGGTCCCGACGCGTCGGCCGGACCTCCGGGGCTCCTCACCCCCGCTCTCAACTCCCTTGCAGCAGAGGGAGGTCGGGGGTCCCGCAGCGACGATCTTCGGCACAATTCCGCCACATCGCGGAGCCTTGCCAGCCGGGAACGGGCGCCCCTATGGTCGCGGACAGAAAGCGCTTTCTCCATTCCGTTCCCCACGAGAAGGAAGGCGAGGATGAGACGACCAGTCGCGCCGCGGCTCCACGCGGCACTCGCGACGATGGCCCTCGCGGTCGCGACCGGTGCGGTCCTGACGATGCCCCAGGCATCGGCGGCGACCGGAGGCGTCACCGGTTACGCGACCCAGAACGGCGGCACCACGGGCGGCGCGGGCGGCATCACCGTCCGGGCCACCACGGGCACCGCGATCCACGAAGCCCTGTGCGGCCGGGCCGACAGCGGCACACCGATCACCATCGAGGTGGAAGGGACCGTCGACCACGCCAACACCGCGAAGGTGTCGGGCGGCAGCTGCAACACGGCCGCCGGCGTGATCGAGCTGAAGCAGATCAGCAACGTGACCATCGTCGGCGTCGGCGCCGGCGCCGTCTTCGACCAGGTGGGCATCCACCTGCGCGAGGCGAGCAACATCGTCATCCGCAACGTGACCGTCAGGAACGTCAAGAAGTCCGGCTCCCCCACGTCCAACGGCGGCGACGCCATCGGCATGGAGAGCACCGTCCGCAACGTCTGGGTCGACCACACCACCCTGGAGGCGTCCGGCGGCGAGTCCGAGGGCTTCGACGGCCTCTTCGACATGAAGGACGACACCCGGTACGTGACCCTGTCCTACAGCATTCTGCGTAACTCCGGCCGAGGCGGCCTCGTCGGCTCCAGTGAGACCGACCTGTCGAACAGCTTCATCACCTACCACCACAACCTGTACGAGAACATCGACTCCCGCGCCCCGCTGCTGCGCGGCGGCGTCGCCCACATGTACAACAACCACTACCTGAACCTGAACGAGTCCGGCATCAACGCGCGGGCCGGTGCCCGCGCCAGGGTGGACGCCAACTACTTCGAGGACTCCAAGGACGTCCTGGGCACCTTCTACACCGACGCCGCCGGATACTGGCAGGTCAGCGGCAACATCTACGACAACGTCACCTGGTCCGCCCGCGGTGCGGAGAACAACCCGGCGGGCCCCGACCCCCAGTCCACCACGACCGTCGCCCTCCCCTACGGCTTCACCGCGGACGCGGCGGGCTGCGTGCCGGACGTCGTCGGCAGGACGGCCGGCGCCGGCAAGGGCCTGCTGGTCTCCGACGGCGCCTGCTCGCCCCAGACGCCGAGCCCGACGCCGACCGCCCCGACCCCGACCCCGACCCCGACCCCGACGCCCACCACTCCCACGACGCCGCCCACCACCGCTCCGCCCGGCGGGACCAACCTCAGCATCGGTGCCGGATCGGACGGCTCCGGCAAGGCCGACGGCACGAGTTACGGTGACGTGCGGGACGGCGTCCTGAGCACCTTCTGGTCGCCGCCCGGCGCGACCGGTTCCGTCTCGATCAAGTGGGGCTCCCCCACCGCCGTGTCCTCCGTCGTCGTCAGGGAGCCGTCCGGCGCGGCGGGCCGCATCGGCTCCTGGCGGCTCCTCGACGCCGGCACGGGGAGCGTCCTCGCCTCGGGCAGCGGAGCGGGGGTGATCACCTTCGCCCGGACGACCCTGAGCAAGATCACCTTCGAGATCACCGGATCGACCGGCGCCCCGCGGGTCGCGGAGTTCGAGACGTACGCCTGACCGCGGCACGACCAGGCGGCCCGCCGGACCCGGCTTCCCCCGGTCCGGCGGGCACCGGCGCGTCAGCGGCCGCTCAGGGGTGCAGGCGGGTGAGGCCGTGGACCAGGAGGCCGAGTCCGAAGGCGAACTCCTCGTCGGCGGAGACCGAGGTGAGGGAGCGCGCGGCCTGGAGGAGGGAGGGGTACGCGGCCGGGTCGAGCCCCCGGTAGAAGGCGGCGAGCCGGGGCCCGTCGTCGGGCGCGGCGGCGGGGCCGTACTGCTGGGCCGTGAACCCGATGACGTAGTGGGTGACCGCGGTGAAGGCGCGGGCGGCGAGGTCCGCCGGGAGGCCGTGGGCGAGGAGCGCGCCGAGGACGCGCTCGCGCTGGGCCAGGCCGTGCGGGCCGACGGGGACCTGGGCCATGAGCGCCGGCAGGACGTGCGGGTGGCGGCGCAGGACGTCGTGGAAGCGGTGGGCCGTGACGGTGAGCACCGCGCACCAGTCGGCCAGGCCGGCGAGGTCGTCCAGGACGGGTTCTCCGAGGACGCGGTCGACGACGTAAGCGAGGATCTCGTCCTTGCCCTCGAAGTGCCGGTAGAGGGTGGCGGTGCCGGAGTTCAGGGCGTCGGCGAGCAGGCGCAGGGAGAACGCCTGGGTTCCGTGCGCGTCGACGAGGCGCAGGGCGGTGTCGACGATGCGGGCGGTGTCGAGGGAGGGGCGGCCACGGCGCCGCTCCGCGACGGGAGCGGGCGCGGCAGCGTGGCGTGCGGCCCACCAGGCGGGGCTGCCGGGGGGCGGCGTGGTGGCGGCCATGGGGCGTGGCTCTCTCTCGCTGCGCGGGGGACGCCCGGGGCCGTGCGGGCTACCGGCGGCCCTCGGGGGTGGCGTGGACACGGTACCCGTCGGGGGCGGGCGGCCCGAACAGGGCGGGGAGCCGCACGTCCCCGGTCCCGTCGACGGGGGCGACGGCGCCGACGTGGCCGTCCGGGCGGACGAGCAGGACGGTGTCGCGGGTGATGCCGTACGCGGCGAGCAGGGCCTTCTCCTCCGGGGTGCGGGGTGTGGTGCGGGTCAGGACGGTGTGGCGGACCAGGGGTGCGCCGGCGGCCGGCCAGGGCAGGCGTCGGAGGGCGGCGGCGGCGCGGCCGCCGAAGGCGAGGGCGGTGAAGTGCGGGCCCCGGTAGAGGTCGAAGAGCCGGCGCGCGGTGGGCGTGGGGTGGGGCAGGGGTGCGTCGGGGGCCCGGTCGCCGCCGCGGAGGGTGGTGGTGCGGGGGGCCTCGGCCGGTGCGAGGGGTCCGCCGAAGTAGGAGATGTCCAGCTGGTGTTCACTGTGGCCGCGGGTGAGCCGGCCGGGCCGGGGCCGGCGGAGGCCGGCGTGGAGCTCGGTCGAGCGGCCGAGGACCCGGGCGGCGACGGGACGGCGTTCGGCCTCGTAGCCGTCGAGGAGGGCGTCCGCGGCGCCGGCGAGGACCTGCTGGAGTTTCCAGCCGAGGTTGTGGGCGTCCTGGACACCGGTGTTGAGGCCCTGGGCGCCCGCGGGGGTGTGGACGTGGGCGGCGTCGCCGCACAGCAGGAGGCGCCCGTGCCGGTAGCGGGCGGCGAGGCGCACGTTGGGGCGGAAGACCGAGGTCCATCCGATGTCGCGCAGGGCGAGGGAGCGGCCGACGCGGCGGCGGAAGAGGGCGGCGAGGGCGGGGCCGGTGAGGTCGGCGGCGGTGCCGGCCTCCCCGGGCCGCACCTTGATCATGATCTGGAAGCGGTCGCCGCCGGGCAGCGGGCAGGCGGCGACGGCCCGGCCGCGCGTGCGGGGCCAGACGTGCCAGCGGTCGCGGGAGAGTCCGTCGACGGCGGCGTCGACGAGGATCATCCGGTCGGTCTCGTCGGTGGAGCCTTCGAAGGCGATGCCCGCCGCCTTGCGCACGGTGCTGGAGCCGCCGTCGGCGCCGACGACGTAGCGGCCGGTGAGCCGCCGGCCGTCGGCGAGTCGGACCGCGGCGTGGTCGTCCTCCTGGGTGACCGCGACGACGCGCGCGCCGTATTCGACTCCCGCGCCCAGGTGTTCGACGGCGGCGCGGAGGAGTCCGGCGGTGGCGTCCTGCGGGAGGAGGAGGACGTCGGGGTACGGCGTGCCCGCGGACGCCGGGGCGGTGGCGTGCATCTGCCAGGTGGCGGTGAAGGGGCCGAGGTGGAGGCCCATCAGAGGGTAGGCGCCGCCGGCCGCGAGGGCGGCGCCGGCGAGGCCGAGGTCGTCGAGGACCTCCAGGGTGCGGGGCTGGACGCCCTTGGCCCGGGACCCCTGGACCCGGGCCCCGTCGCGTTCCAGGAGCCGTACGGGGACGCCGCGTCGGGCGAGGTCGAGGGTGAGGGCGAGCCCGACGGGTCCGGCGCCGACGACGATCACGTCGGTGTCGGTTCCGCTGGTGGCCTGTGCGTTCATCGCGCTCCCCTCGTCGGCCCCGGGGAGGGGAGCCGCATCATTAATGGATACACCGTAACCGAAATATGCGAGGGGTGACACGGCTCTCCTCCGGTGACGACTTGTCGCCACATACGGATGAACACCTTCCGCACCGGGCAAGGTGGGGCAGATCGCCCGCGGGCGAGGGACGCCCGCACGAAAGGAGCGTGCCGTGCTGAACGACCTCTTCGACCGGCTCCTGCGACGGGGCGCCCGCGCCCCCGAAGGGGCCGCGGCCATCCCCGAACAGCAGCCGGGGGACCTCGTGCTCGACGCGGACTTCGCCTCGGCCTCCCAGTGGCTCGCGGGCCACTCCTGGGCCTATCCCGACGGCGGACCGACCAACCACGGCGACAACAAGCTCGACCACCTGGTCGAGGACCCGTCGTACAGCCGCACCGGCGTCTTCCGGGCGACCCGCCGCACCGACGGCGACTGGAACGCCGGACTGCTCACCACGGAGGGCAGCCCCGAGGGCTTCCTGGTGCGCACCGGCGACATCCTCGTGGCGCGGGTGCGGCTGCCCGTCGAGACGGGCGCGTGGCCGGCGATCTGGACCTGGCTCGACGGCGGGCAGGAGATCGACGTCTTCGAGTACCACCCCGACAACCCCGACCTGCTCGAACTCTCCAACCGGGTCCGCGGCCGCTACCACTACTACCGGAACCCGGCCATCCGGCCGGGGGCGTGGGTCGACCTGCGGATCGAGTTCGGCGCCCGCTCGGTCATCTGGTGGGTGAACGGGGTGCGGGCCTTCGACGACCGCCGCGGGGTCGGGCGCGGCTGGCGGGCCCACCTGATCGTCAACCTCTCGGTCTGCGCGGGGCGTTACCACCCGGCGCCCGCACCGACGACCTCGGAGATGTCGTACGAGGTGACGGGACTGAGGGTGTACCGGCCGCGCACCACCTTCCCGCCCCGGCGCACGACCTGACGACCGCCGGGCGGCCGGGCCGTCCGGCACCCGTCGGGCCCGGCGCACCTCCGGCGCCCCGCGGGAACCCGCTCCCGTGCACCTCCTGATGCGGCAACACCTTTCTGAAACATTCAGCAAGATCTTGCCGCCGACGTCGTCGACTGCTTAACTCGCCAGCGATCAGAGGTAGTTACCAGCCCCTCCGCACGCGTCCGCGGCGGGGCCGGACTCCTTCCCTCGCCACGAGAGGTGCAGCGATGAGCAGCGAGTACGACGTCCTCGTCCTGGGAGGCTCAGGCGTCGACACGATCGTGTACGTCCCCGAGCTCCCGCTTCCGTACGCCGACAGCTACATGATCCGGCCGGGCATCGAGACCCGCGCCGGGCAGACCGGCGACTTCGTGGCGCTCGGGCTGAGCGCACTGGGGCTGCGGACCCACCACCTCGACATGATCGGCGACGACCCGTCCGGCGACCTCCTGCGGGCCTTCCACCGCGACCGGGGCATCGGGTTCACCGAGGTGCCGCTGCCCGGAGGCACCAAGCGGGCCGTCAACCTCGTCGGTCCCGACGGCCGGCGGCTCTCGCTCTACGACGACAGCCGCTCGCAGGAGTCGGACCGACTGCCCGAGGCGCTCGTCTCCCGGCTGGCGGCCGCGAGCCGGCACGCGCACGTGTCCATCACCTATCCCTGCGCCTTCACCCTGCCGCTGCTGCACGAGGCCGGGCTCACCGTCTCCACCGACCTGCACAACTGGGACGGCGAGAACCCCTACCACGAGCCGTTCGCCCACGGCGCCGACATCGTCTTCGTCTCCACCACCGCCCTGACGGACCCGGAGAAGACCATGCGCCGGATCCTGGAGAAGGGCCGGGCCGAGGTCGTGGTCGCCACCGCGGGCGCCGAGGGCGCCTTCATGCTCAGCGCGGACGGGCTCGTCCACGTCCCGACCGTGCGGCCCCACGCACCGGTCGTCGACTCCAACGGCGCCGGCGACGCCTTCGCCTCCGGTTTCCTCTTCGGGCGTCTCACCGGCGAGCCCCTGGAGCGGTGCGCCCTCTACGGCGCGATCGCCGGCGCCTTCGCCTGCACCGTGCCCGCCACCGGCAGCGACGCCATCGACCGCGCCACCCTGCTGCGCGAGGCCGACGCGCCCACCGGCCGCGCGGAGGGCGGACGATGACGGACACGCCCCCGCGCGCCACGCCGTCCGTCGACGCGTACGACGTCCTCGTCCTCGGCGGCGGGGTCGCCGGCTGTGTGCTCGCCTCCCGGCTGAGCGAGGACGCCGGACGGACCGTCTGCCTGGTCGAGGCGGGCCCGGACTACGGCCCGCACCCCGGCGACTGGCCCCGCAAGCTGCTCGACGCCCACGCCCTCCCCCGCGACGACGTCTGGGAGCGGCACGCCCCCGTCCACCGCATCCGCGGCCGGGTCCTCGGCGGCTCCTCCTGCGTCAACGGCTGCTGGAACACCTGGGGTTCGACCGCCGACCACGAGGAGTGGGCCCGGGCGGGCGGTCCCCGCTGGAGCGCCGCCGCCATGGAGCCCTACCGCGACCGGGCCGTCCGCCGGATGGGGCTGCGCGAGGTGCCCGACGGCGAGCTGTCCGCCTGGAGCCGCGCCGCCCTCGACGCGGCCCGGGAACTCGGCTACCGGGAGGTCGACACGGCCCTGCCCGGCGCGCCCGGATACGGCACCCCGCTGCTCAACGCCGCGGACGGCCGGCGCTGGAACGCCGCCTTCGCCTACCTCGACCCCGCGACCCGCGCCCGCCCCCGCCTCACCGTCCTCGACGGCTCCACCGCCGACCGGCTGATCGTCCGCGCGGGGCGCGTCGACGGCGTCGTCGTCGACGGCCCGGGCGGACGCCGCACCCTCACCGCCGACCGGTACGTCGTGGCCTGCGGCACCTTCGGCTCACCCGCGCTCCTGATGCGCAGCGGGATCGGACCCGCCGACGCCCTGCGCCGGGCCGGTGTGACCCCGGCCGTGGACCTCCCCGGCGTGGGGGGCAACCTCAGCGACCAGCCGGGCGTGTTCCTGCCGCTGACGCCCACGCCGGAGCTGAACGCGGCGCTGGCCGAGAAGGACGCGCGGGGCGAGCTGTACGTCAGCCGCATGCTCGTCAGGGCGGCGAGCGAACACTGCCCCGAGGGCGCCTGGGACCTGCACCTGCTGCCCTCGGCGGGCGATCCGCTCTTCGGGTCGCTGCCGCCCGGCCAGTACGAGGCGGGCGTCTCCGCCTTCCTCATGAAGCCCCGCTCCAGGGGCTCCGTACGGCTGAGGTCGGCCGACCCCGCGGTCCCGCCGGAGATCGACCCCGGGTTCCTCTCCGACCCCGGCGGCCACGACCTGGCCGTGCTGCGCTCCGGACTCGCGGCCGCCCGCCGGCTGGCCGGGGCCACGGCCTTCCGGGGACTGGCCTCCGTCGCCCCCGGGACGCCGGCACACGCACGGCCCGAGGCGGAGCTGCGGGCCCGGCTCGGCACGTACTGGCACCCCGTCGGGACCTGCGCGATGGGCCCCGCGGACGACCCCGCCGCCGTGGTGGACGGGGAGGGCCGCGTCCACGGGACGGCGAACCTGCGGGTGGCCGACGCCTCCGTGCTGCCGACGGTGCCGGCGGCCAACACCCAGCTGCCGGTCCTCGCCCTCGCCGAACTGCTCGCGGACCTCCTCGCCGCGGAGCCGGCCGCGTGAGCGCCGCCGACGCCGCCGACGCCCCCCGGGCCCGCGTCCTCTACGGCTGCATGGGGCTGGGCGGCGGCTGGGACACCAGCCCCTACGGCCCCGCCGACATCGCCCACGCGGAGGCCGCCGTCGAGGCCGCCCTCGACTCCGGCATCACCGCCTTCGACCACGCCGACATCTACCGGCACGGGAAGTCCGAGGCCGTCTTCGGCGAGGTCCTGGCCCGCGCCCCGGAGCTGCGCGAGCGGATCACGCTGCAGACCAAGTGCGGCATCCGCCTCCCGGAGGGAGGCCGGCCGGGCCGCTACGACCTGCGGGGCCCGTCGATCGTCCGGTGTGTGGAGGAGAGCCTGGCCCGGCTGCGCACCGACGTGCTCGACGTCCTGCTGCTGCACCGGCCCGACCCGCTGGCCGACCCCGAGGAGATCGCCGCCGCCCTCACCTCCCTGCACCGCCAGGGCCTCGTGCGGCACTTCGGGGTGTCCAACATGAGCGCACCCCAGATCGCACGCCTCCAGGCCCCCCTCGCCCTGCCCCTGACCGTCAACCAGCTGGAGATGAGCCTGCACCGGCGCGACTGGGTCGAGGAGGGCGTGCTCGTCAACACGGCGGCGGGCGCCGCGGTCGGCTACCCCGCCGGGACGACCGAGTACTGCCTGGAGCGGGGCATCCGCCTCCAGGCCTGGGGCGCGCTGGCCGGGGGCCGCTTCGCCGACCCGGAGGCCACGCCGGCCGGGCGGCTCGTGCACGCACTGGCCCGGCGCAAGTGCACCACCCCGGAGACCGTGCTGCTGTGGTGGCTCCGCCGCCACCCCGCCGGGATCGCGCCGGTCATCGGGACCACGCGGCCCGCCCGCATCCGGGCCTGCCGGGACGCCGTGACGTCCGCGCCCCGCCTCGACCACGAGGAGTGGTACGCGCTGTGGACGGCCGCGCGGGGTGCCCCGCTGCCGTGAGGCACGGACCCCCTTCCCCCGCCGGGCGTGCGGACACCCGCCGCCCGGCCCCGCACCCCGTACGGAGCATCGTGACCCCCACCGCCCCCGCCGCCTCCTTCGAGTCGGCCCGGTTCTACATCACCTTCCGCTGCAACTCGCTGTGCGGCTACTGCAACGTCTGGCAGGACGACAAGTTCAAGGGGTACGAGGAGCTGACCCTGGAGGGCGGCCGCCGGATCCTGGACGAACTGCACGCGCTGGGCGTGCGCTACGTCGACTTCACCGGCGGCGAGCCCGTCCTGCACCCGCACATCGACGGCATCGTCCAGTACGCCAAGTCCCTCGGCATGACCGTCGAGATCACCAGCAACGGCATACGTTTCGCCCGGCACATCGACGCGATCGTCCCGCACGTCGACACCATGAACGTGTCGCTGGACACCCTGCGTCCCGAGCGCTACCGGGCGATCCGCGGCGTGCCGACCCTCGACCGGGCGCTCGACGTGATCCGCGGCATCGTGGCCTCCGGCTCGGGCAACCTCAAGCTCATCTGCGTGGTGACCCGCGAGAACGTCGACGAGGTCCCCGACCTGCTGCGCTTCGCGCAGGAGAACCGCGTCACCGTCTACTTCTCCACCATGTTCGAGTACTTCGACGAGCAGGACACCGTGCGGGACGTGCGCCGGACGGCTCGCAAGCTCAAGGTGATCGAGCAGAACGGCCGGCCCGTGGACTCCGGGCCCGCGTGCGGGAGCGCCGCGAATCCGCCCGCGCCGGCCGACGGCTCCGCGTCCGACATCCCCGACCTCCTCCTCGGCCTGCTCTACCGGCCGTTCACTCTGATCAACCTGCACTTCCGCAAGTACGTGGAGGCGCAGGACCCGACCGCGTCCACCCAGTGCTACGCCAACAAGCGCATCCTGACCGTCGGCCCCGACGGACGTCTGGTGCTGCCCTGCTACCACGCCTTCGACAACTCCGTCCTGTGGGACCGTCCGCTGGCGGAACTGGTGCGGGACGAGGAGTTCCTGCGGGTCAGGGACGAGGAGGTCGGCCACCGCCAGGAGTGCCGCGGCTGCACGGTCTTCCCGTACGTCGGGCTGTCCTTCAGCTACCGCTTCGACAAGGTCTTCCTGTACCAGGCGTTCTCCGAGGAGACGGCCAAGCTCAAGAGCCGGTTCACCGATCCGCTGCACCCCCGGATCGCCCCGGACTCCCCCGCGCTGCTGCGGGAGTTCGCGGCGCTGGAACGGTTCGTCGACGACGTGCTGCCGGTGCCCCGGCCGCCCCTGTCCGAGGACCACCTCTACCGCTTCGACATGACCGCGACGGGCGTCCGCACCGACCTCGCCGCCGGCGTGACGAGCCTGGAGGAGCTCCTCGCCGACCACGTGCGGGAGCAGTGCTGGGGCGTGCAGCGCTCCCCGCACACCTGGCTGCGGCTCGTCTACCGCGAACTGGTCCCGCTGCTGCGCGACCTCCGGGACGAGGGGCTGGTCGCGCCGGCCGCGTACGAGGGCGTGGTGGCGGGGCTGTACGCCCTCCAGCTCGCCTGGTGGCGGGCCTACCTCGGGCGCTACTTCCGCGGCGGGGCGTCCCTGGACACCGGGGAGGCGCTCGGCACCGTCACGGACTTCCTGTCCCGGACCACCGCGCTGCTGCCCGACGCCCCCGCGTCGGACCGCGTCCGGCAGATCCTGCTGCACGCGGGGTGCGTCCTCGCCCTCCCGCCGGCGCTCCTCGCCCCGCTCGCCGTCCACGCGCCGTTCCCCGAGGCGGACCTGCTGGCGAAGCACCTGCTGCTCGTCGCCCCCGACGAGGAGCTGGAGGCGTACGCGGAGCTGCTCCCGGAGCGGGCCGCCGCGCCGCTGCGTCCGCGCACCCCGCCCCGGGAGGACGCGGACCGCCTGGACGCCGTGGACGCCGCCCTCGACGGGCTCCTCGACGGCCCCGCCCTCGACGCGTCGTCCGTCCCCGGGCTGATCGCCGCCGTGCGCGCCCTGGCCGCGGACGCGTCCCCCGAGGAGCTCGCCGCCCGGCTCCTCGCCCGCGAGCTGCGGACGCCCGCCCTGGTCCGCGGGCGGGGCGGGGAACTGCGCCGGACCGAGGCGGCGCGGACCGGCGTCCTCCTCGGCTGATCCCTCCGCCGCCGACACGACGGTGCCCCTCCGGTCGAAGCCGGAGGGGCACCGTCGTGTCCGGGGCGTCAGCGGGAGGCGACGCCCGTCGCGGCGAGGAGCGCGCCGGCCGTGTTGCGCTGGGTGGCGACCAGGCGGCCCCGGAGCGCCTCGGCGACGCGGTCGCGGTCGCGGGGGTCGACGGTGAACGCCTGGCGGCCCGCGAGGTCCGGGTGGGCGGCCCGCTGCGCGTCCGTCAGGACCGCGGGGAGGAGGCGGAGCCAGCGCCCCTCGTCGGAGAGGGCACCGTCCTCGACGGTGATGTCGCCGGGGGCGTACACGAGCTGCTGGCTGGTGGCGGCGGAGGGCCGGACGTCCCAGACGACGGTGGTGGCGTCGATCCACCGGGCGTCGGTGCGGGAGAGGTCGAGCACGGGGGCGGTGCGGGCACCGGGGAGCAGGTAGTCGGTGGCGCCGCCGACGAGCCAGACCTCCTTGCCCAGGGCGGCGAAGTCCAGGGAGCGGTCGGCTGGTACGTCCTTCTCGTCGCCGCGGTGGACGATGTAGGCGAGCGAGGTGGCCCCCTCGGCGAGGGGCACCTCGTAGACCACGCCGTAGGCGTCGCGGCCGACGGGGGCGAGGGGCTCGGACCAGTCGGTGCCGGTGGCGGCCCCGGTCCAGGTGTGCAGGCCCCAGCCCGTGTAGTCGCCGTCGGGACGCCGGTAGTGGATCACCGCCTTCCTCTCGTCCTGGGGCGGGTAGACGCCGGCGGGGACCGTCTCGGACTGGCCGGCGGCCCCCTGTTCGATCCACACCTCGCCGGTGCGGCGGAGTTCCACGGTGCGCTCGGGTCCGTCCGCGATCCCGTCCTTGACGACGGTGTACGGCACGCCGGTGGCCGTGGGGTCGACCGCGACCCAGGCGAAGGCGCCGAAGGCGTCACGGCCGGTGAACGCGGCGGTCGTGGTGCCGGACGTCAGGTGCAGGCCGGTGTAGTCGCCGTCCGGGCGGCGGTAGTGGACGACGGCGTAGGCCCGTTCGAAGGCGCTGGGGCGGGAGGGGGCGGCGGGGCGCCCCGCGGTGGTCGAGGCGAGGTCGCCCGCCGTGCGGCCCCGGGGGTCCACCACCACCGCCTTGTAGCGCAGCGGTGTGCCCTCCCGCACGTCGGCGGGCAGGTGCTGGGTGACCTGGTAGGGGGCGTGGTCGGCGGAGCCCAGTACCGTCCAGGGGCCGTCGCCGACCTGGGCCGCGAACACCACGCGGTTCAGCTCTCCGGCGCCGACCTCGGCGGAGACCTCGACGTCGCCGGTGGCGCCCGCCGCGGGGGCGACCGCGGTGACGGTCGGCGCGGTGTGCGGGACGGGGGCGGGGCGGCGTGCTCGGAGGACGACGGAGGAGAGCGCCGGGACGGTCACGGTCAGCCGGCCGGAGCGGTCGCTGCGGAGGGGCTTCGTCGCGCCGTAGAGCGGGGTGAACTCGCTGCGCGGGGTGCCGGTGGGGACGGCGACGCTCCTCGGCGCGGTCGCGTTGTTGACGGCGACGAGGTACTCGGTGCGCTCGGCCGTGTCGATGCGCGAGTACGCGTACACGCCGGCGGTCCGGTCGGCGTGGCGCTCGATCTGGACGCCGTCGCGGAGCGCGGGGTGCTCCTTCGTCAGGCGGGAGAGGCGGGCGACGGCGCGGTAGAGGGGGTGGGTGGTGTCGTAGGCGTCGGTGGCGTGGGTGCGGGCGGTGCCGATCCGGTCGTCGTCGAGGTAGTCGGCGGCCTGCGAGGCGAAGAGGGGCTGGCGGGCGTCCTTGTCGCCGCCGGCGCCGGTGAAGCCCTGCTCGTCGCCCGCGTAGACCACCGGGTTGCCCCGGGACAGGAACATCACCTCGTTCGCGAGGCGTGCGCGGCGGAGCAGTTCGGCGTCGTCGGCGCCCGGGTTGTCCTTGAGCAGGAAGCCCCCGATGCGGCCGATGTCGTGGTTGCCGAGGAAGGTCACCTGCTCGTAGGCGTTGGCCTTGTCGGTGGTGTACCGGTGGTCCTGGGCGAGGACCTTGGCGAGGCGGTCGGCGCCGGCGCCCTGGGAGGCGAAGGCGCGGGCGGCGTCCTGGAAGGGGAAGTCGAGGGTGGCGTCGAGCCGGCCGCGGGTGACGTAGGGGGCGGTGACGGACGGGTCGGCGGACATGACCTCGCCGAAGATGAGGAAGTCGGGGCGGCCCTTCTTCCTGGCGTAGGCGTCGAGGGCGGTGGCCCACTGGGTCCAGAACGCCATGTCGACGTTCTTGACGGTGTCGACGCGGAAGCCGTCGATGGCGAAGTCCTCCACCCAGCGCCGGTAGATGTCGGCGAGGCCGCGCACGACCTCGGGGCGTTCGGTCCAGAGGTCGTCGAGGCCGGTGTGGTCGCCTTGGAGTCCGCTCTCGCCGACGAAGGTGGAGTCGCCCCGGTTGTGGTACATCGTGGGGTCGTTGAGCCAGGCGGGCTTCTTGACGTCCCGTTCGGCGGCCGGGACGACCGGGGTGTAGGCGAAGCCCGCGGCGGTGACGGGCGCCGTCCCCGCGGTGTCGTCGAAGGGACGGCCTTCGCGGTCCAGGTAGGGGTAGGCGCCCTTGGAGCGGTAGCCTTGGGCGTTCTCGGCGCTGCGGATGACGTCGGCGGTGTGGTTGGTGATGACGTCGAAGAAGACCTTCATGCCCTTGGCGTGGGCGGCCGCGATCAGCTTCCTCAGGTCCTCGTTGGTCCCGAAGTGGGGGTCGACCTGGGTGAAGTCGGTGATCCAGTAGCCGTGGTAGCCGGCCGACGCGTCCTTGCCCGTGCCCTGTACCGGCTTGTTCCTGAAGATCGGCGCCATCCAGATGGCGGTGGTGCCCAGGCCCTTGATGTAGTCGAGCCGCCGGGTCAGGCCCTTCAGGTCACCGCCCTGGTAGAAGCCCTTGTCCGTGGGGTCGAAGCCGGTCTCCGTACGGCTGCCGGTCAGGCCGCCGCGGTCGTTGGACGCGTCGCCGTTGGCGAACCGGTCCGGCAGCACGAAGTAGAACTGCTCGCGGGTCAGATCGTGCCGGGCGGGGTGCGCGGCGAGCGTCCGGTCCGACGGCGGCGGCGGGGTGCGGTGCGCGGCCGACGCCGGGAGCTGCGCGGTCACGGCGGTCGCCGTCAGCGCGATCGCGGTGGCGAGGACGACGCGGGTGCCTCGGCGTCCGCGGGGGCGCACCACGCGTGCGGGGGTGTGTGCTCGGTTCACTGTCGGGGTCCCTTTCCCGGGAGGTGTCCGTGCGGCCGCGCGGTCACGGCGCGGGCACGGTGGCGGGGAGGCGGTCGGCGTACCAGCGGACGGTCTCGGCGAGGGCCCGGGCGAAGTCGGCGCGGGGCCGGTAGCCGAGTTCGCGGCGGATGCGGCCGTCGTCGACGGCGTAGCGCCGGTCGTGGCCCTTGCGGTCGGTCACGTGGGTGACGCGGTCGGCGTCCGCCCCGCACAGGTCGAGGAGCCGGTGGGTCAGCTGGAGGTTGGTGAGCGCCGTGCCGCCGCCGATGTTGTACACGCGGCCGGCCCGGCCGCCGGTGCGGACGAGTTCGATCGCGGCCACGTGGTCGTCGACGTGCAGCCAGTCGCGGACCTGGGAGCCGTCGCCGTAGAGCGGCAGGTCGCGGCCGGTGAGGAGGGCGGTGACGAACCGCGGGACGAGCTTCTCGGGGTACTGGCGGGGCCCGAAGTTGTTGGTGCACCGGGTGACGCGGACGTCGAGGCCGTGGGTGCGGTGGTGGGCGAGGGCGATCAGGTCGGCGGCCGCCTTGGAGGCCGCGTAGGGCGAGGTGGGCCGCAGCGGGTCGTCCTCCGTCGCGGCGCCGGTGGCGAGGGAGCCGTAGACCTCGTCGGTGGAGATCTGGACGTAGGTCGCGACGCCGTGGCGCAGGGCCGCGTCGAGCAGGACCTGGGTGCCCGTCACGTTGGTGCGGACGAAGGGCGATCCGTCCGCGATGGAGCGGTCGACGTGCGACTCCGCCGCGAAGTGGACGAGGTCGTCGTGGCCCGGTGCGACCCGGTCGACGAGGGGGACGTCGTCGACGGAGCCGTGCACGAAGCGGAACCGGGGGTCGCCGCTCACCGGGGCCAGGTGGTCGAGGCTGCCCGCGTAGGTGAGCCGGTCGAGGACGGTCACCTCGACGTCGGGCGGTCCTCCGGGGCCGAGCAGGTGGAGCACGTACGCCGAGCCGATGAATCCGGCGCCGCCGGTGATGAGGATGCGTCGTGTCATGGGTTGAGGTGCACCTTGCTGTGGTCGCCGATGACGAGGCGGTGGGCGTAGGGGAAGCGGGGGGCGGCGACGACGGCGCCGCGGCCGATGAAGGACCGCTCGATGCGGCCCGCGCGCTCCACGTCCGCCCCGTCGAGGAGCACCGACGCCTCGATGGAGCTGTCGCGCACCCGGCAGTTGGCGCCGATGGCGGTGTACGGACCGATCACGGCGTTGCTGATGACGCTGCCGGGGCCGATGATGACCGGTCCGGTGATCCGTGAGCCGCGGACCACGGCGCCCTCGGCGAGGCTGACCCGGCCGACGACGGCACTGTCCTCGTCGACCTTGCCGTCGAGGCGGCCGGTGAGGCCGTCCAGGACGTGGCGGTTGACCTCCAGCATGTCGTCGACGCTTCCGGTGTCCCGCCAGACGGAGGCGGTGTTCTCGGCCCGGACGGCTCGGCCCCGGGCGATGAGCCACTGGATGGCCGAGGTGATCTCCAGCTCGCCCCGGGCGGACGGCCGGATCGCGGCCACCGCCTCGTGCACCTCGGGCGTGAAGGCGTAGACGCCGATGAGGGCCAGGTCGCCGCGCGGGAAGGGGGGTTTCTCCTCGACGCGGGTGACGCGCCCGTCGCCGTCCACCTCCGCGACGCCGAAGGCGCTGGGGTCGGGGACGGAGGTGACGAGCAGGCGGGCGGCGGCGGGTTCGGCGGCCGCGCGGGCGACGAAGCCGCGGATGCCGTCCTGGAGGTAGTTGTCGCCGAGGTAGAGGAGGAAGTCGTCGTCGGCGAGGAACTCCCGTGCCGTGGCGACGGCGTGGGCGAGGCCGAGGGGCCGCTCCTGGCGGACGTAGGTGACGCGGAGTCCGAGGTCCGCGCCGTCACGGACCACGTGGCGGATGTCGTCCTCGTAGGCGCCGACGACGAGTCCCACGTCGCGGATGCCGGCGGCGGCGATGGCCTCCAGTCCGTAGCAGAGCACGGGTTTGTTGGCGATCGGCAGGAGCTGCTTGGTCCCGGAGTGGGTGAACGGGCGCAGTCGGCTGCCGGTTCCGCCGGCCAGGACCAGGGCTTTCACATCAGCTGCCTTCGGTCGGACGCGGTCCGGGGATGTCTGTGCACAGTCCCTCCTCGTGATCGAGGCATATGTCTGTGGTCGTACCGCCGAACTCAAGCAGAGCCGCGCGGCCCGTCGCAAGGCTGTTCTGAAAGTTTCTGCAATCTCTTGCTATCGGTCCCGCCCGGATGTTTCACTCGCCGTCGAATCGATCAACTGGCCGGAAATCCGCTTCAGTTCATCCACCACGGGGGGCACCGGTGACAGGTCACCAGCGACGGCAGCTGGTCAGGGAGGCACGGCACCTGGCACCGGGCGCCTCCGAGGAGGCGGCCCTCGGCCGACGCGTCTTCGCCTCGGGCCGCGGCGCGGTCCTCACCGACCTGGACGGCCACCAGTACATCGACTTCGCCGGCGGAACCCTCACCCAGTCCCTGGGCCACGGCCACCCCGAGGTCGTCGCCGCGCTGACCCGCCAGGCCGGCCTCCTGTGGAACGTCCACGACAGCGCCACACCCGAACGAGCCGACTTCCTGGAGCTGTTGGCGCGGCTGCTGCCCGAACACCTGGACACCTACGCGCTGTTCTCCACCGGCGCCGAGGTCGTCGAGGCCGCGCTGCGCGTCGTCCAGTCGACCGCCGCCCCCGGCCGCCACCGCGTCGGCGCCCTGCGCCACGGCTTCCACGGCAAGACCATGGGCTCCCGCATGCTGGTGCACTGGGACGTCGGCCACCAGTCCTTCGCCGGCAACAGCGTCCTCGGCTACGCCCCCTACTGCTACCGCTGTCCGCTGGAGCTGGAGTACCCCTCCTGCGACGTCCGCTGCGCCGCCCTGGTCGAGCGGCACATCGCCCGGAAGCCGAACGTCTCCGCCCTCGTCTTCGAACCCGTCCTCGGCGCGGCCGGGGTCATCGTGCCGCCCGCCGGGTACTGGGAGCGGATCTCGGCGGCGTGCCGGGAGGGCGGCGTGCTCCTCGTCGCCGACGAGGTGCTCACCGGCGGCGGGCGCACGGGGTCCTTCCTCGCCTCGGAGCGCGTCGGCGTCGAACCCGACCTCGTCGCGATGTCCAAGGGCATGGCGAACGGCTTCCCCTTCGCCGTGCTCGCCGGCCGCGGCGAGCTGCTGCGCGACCCCGCGGCCTCGCCGCCGGGGGCGTACGCCTCCACCTACGCCAACAACCCGCTGGGGATCGCCGCCGCCCGGGCGACCCTGGAGGTGGTCGAGCGCGACCACCTCGTCGAGCGGGTCCGGGTCCTCGGCGACCGGCTCGCCGAGCGGCTCTCCGCCCTGCACGCCCGGTTCGACGTCCTGGGCGACGTCCGGGGCCTCGGCCTGCTGCACGGCCTGGAGTTCGTGCGCGACCGCGCCTCGCGCACCCCCGCGCCCGAGGTCGCTCGGGCCGTGTACACCACCGCGCTCGACCTGGGCCTGCGCACCTCCGTCGGCGGTCACATCCTGCGCCTCGCACCGCCGTTCACGATGGACGAGGCACTTCTGGACGAAGGCGCCGACCTCCTCGAACGCGCCCTGGAGCAGGTGACCGCGTGATCGTCGCCGAGCACCTCACGAAGGAGTTCCGGCTGGTCGAGCGGCGGCCCGGGCTCCTCGGCAGCCTCGCCACCCTCTTCACCCGCGAACACCGCGTCGTGCGCGCCGTGGACGGCATCTCCTTCCACGTCCGCGCGGGCTCCAGGACCGCGTACATCGGCGCCAACGGGGCCGGGAAGTCGACCACCGTCAAGATGCTCACCGGCATCATGACGCCGACGTCGGGCCGGTGCCTCGTGAACGGCGTCGAGCCCTACCGGGACCGGCGCGCCAACGCCCGCAACATCGGCGTGGTGTTCGGCCAGCGCAGCCAGCTGTGGTGGGACCTGTCCGTGCCGGACTCCTTCCGGATCCTCCGCCGGATCTACGAGATCCCCGACGCCGTCTACCGGCGCAACCTGGCGCTCTACCGCGACCTGCTCGACATCGACGCCCTCGGGACCACCCCCGTACGCCAGTTGAGCCTCGGCCAGCGCATGCGCGCGGAGATCGCGGCCAGTCTGCTGCACGACCCCAAGGTCGTCTTCTGGGACGAGCCGACCATCGGCCTGGACATGGTCCTGAAGGAGGCGGTCCGCACCCTGATCAACCGGGCCAGCGCCGAGCTCGGCACGACCGTGCTGCTCACCAGCCACGACCTCGCCGACATCTCCGCCATCTGCGACGACGCCCTCGTCGTGGACGGCGGCCGGGTGGTGCACGAGGGCCCGCTCCACGAGCTGCTGCGCCGGGCCGACCGGCGCTCGGTCGTCTTCGACCACCGCGGCGGTCCGGCCGTCGAGGCCGCCGCGCTCCGCATCGAGGCCGGTCTGCCCGGAGCGACGGCCGGCGTCACCCCCGAGGGCCGCATCCGCGTCGACTATCCCGCCGGGGCGTTCACCTCCCGGCACGTGCTCGGCTTCCTCCTGGAGCACTTCGACCTCGCCGACTGCTACGCCCCGGAGCCCGACCTGGAGTCCGTGCTGCGCCAGACGTACCGGGGCGGCGGCGTCCCGGCCGCCCGGGACGGGGGCGTCCGGTGAGGCCGTCGCCCCGTGCCGGGACCTACCTGCCCTTCGCCACCAGCGGGCTGCAGTCCCTGCTCCAGTACCGCTCCACCTTCCTCGTCACCGGGGTGACCGCCGCGGCGGGCGCCGCCGTCACGGTCTTCCTGTGGCGGGCGGTGTACGCGGGGTCACCCGGCCCCGGGCCCGGCGGATTCACGCCGGAGAGCATCACCACCTACCTCGTCGTCGCGCAGGTGCTGGGCGTGCTCCACGCCAACCGGGTGGACGACGAGGTCGCGGCGGAGGTCTACCGGGGCGACATCGCGGTCATGCTGGTGCGCCCCGTCAGCTATCCGCTCGTCCGCTTCGCCGCCTGCCTGCCCGTCGTCGGCGCCAACGCCGTCCTGGTCGGCGCGCCGCTGCTGGTGCTCTTCGCCGTCCTGGTCCCCCTCACCACCCCCACCCCCCTCGACGCCGCGCTGTTCCTCGGCTCGACGCTGCTCTCGGCGGTCATCGCCTTCTGCGTGAACCTCCTCACGGGCATGGCCGGATTCGTCACCACCAACACCTGGGGCGTCCGGATGGTCAAGCAGGGGATCGTCGCCTTCTTCGCCGGCCAGATGGTCCCGCTGGCCCTGATGCCCGGCCCCCTGCACACGCTCGCCATGGTGCTGCCCTTCCGCGCCCTGGCCGACGGGCCGCTCACCCTGCTCCTCGGGCGGTACGAGGGAGCGGGCGGCGCCGCGGCGGTCCTCGGCCACCAGCTCCTCTGGTCCGCGGGGCTCGTCCTGCTGTGCGCCGCGCTGTGGCGGTCGGCCGCGGCCCGTCTGGAGGTGCTCGGCGGATGACGCGTTCCCTGCGCGGCCACGTGCGCCTCGCGTTCTTCCTCGGCGGGGTCGGCCTGCACCGGCTCACCGCCTACCGGCTCGACTTCGTCCTCGGCTCGGGGGCCTTCCTCGTCCGGGTCGGCCTCCAGACCGTCGCCGTGACGCTGGTCTTCACCCACGTCCCCGCCGTCGCAGGCTGGTCCTACCCCCAGGTCCTCTTCCTGCTCGGCTGCTCCCTGCTGCCGCGCGGCCTGGACCACCTCTTCACCGACCAGCTGTGGGAGCTGGGCCGCAAGCTGGTCCAGCGCGGCGAGTTCTACCGCTATCTGATCCGCCCGGTGGACCCGCTGTTCTCGCTCC
Organism: Streptomyces sp. NPDC104202; assembly: GCF_055584185.1. Lineage (NCBI taxonomy): Bacteria > Bacillati > Actinomycetota > Actinomycetes > Kitasatosporales > Streptomycetaceae > Streptomyces > Streptomyces sp. NPDC104202. Next base: position 19,967 of record NZ_JBVJMN010000029.1, read on the forward strand.
TCTCGGAGCGCTTCTTCCACCCCGACGGGCTCGGCGAGATCGCCGTCGGCGCCGTGCTCGTGGTGGCGGCGGGGGCCGAGCTCGGCCTCGACCCCACCCCGGTCCAGTGGGCGCTCGTCCCGCTCATGATCCTGGCGGGCGCCCTCATCCACACCGCGGTGAAGCTGTTCTTCGCCTCGCTGTCCTTCTGGACGGTGACGTCCCTGCCGGCGATGCAGGCGGTCACCCAGGTCTCCGAGTTCGCCGGCTATCCGCTCGACCTCTACCACCCCTCGCTGCGGGGCCTGCTGACCTGGGTCCTGCCGTTCGCCTTCACGTCGTACGCGCCCGCGGTCTACCTGCTCCACGGCGACACGGACCTCGTCCGCTGGATGCCCGTGGTGACCGGCCTCGCGCTGCTCGCCGCGCTGGCCGTCTGGCGGCGCGGACTTTCCAGATACGAGATGACCGGGAGTTGAACCACCGCGTGACCAGCGACACCCAGCTCCGCGAACTGCTGCGCGGCGCCGCATGGATGCCCGAGGACGGCCGCCGGGCCGACGCCTACGAGACGATCGACGAGGCCGCGCTCGGCCCGGACGCCAGGCTCCTCGTCGTCTCCCCCGTCGGCGGCCCCGCCCACGGCCGACGGCTGTTCGTCCCCGTGCACACCGACGGGGACGGCCGCCTCGCCGAGTCCCAGGGCACCCACGCCTTCGACCTCGCCTGCGTCCGGCACATGGCGGCCGGCGGCCTCGTCCCGACCGCGCGGGGCGGCCACGTGGAGTTCCGCGGCGGCGGCGCCGTCCGCTCCATCCGGCCGCTCCCCTTCGAGCAGGGCTGGTCGTCGAACTCGCTCTCGCTGCTCGCCGTCGACGGCGTCCCGCACCTGCACAAGGCCTACCGCACGCTCGGCCCCGAGGTCCGGGAGCCCGAGCTGCTGCGCCTGATGGACGGCACCGGCCGGACGCCGCGGTGGTTCGGCGACTACAGCTACCTGCCGCCGGGCGGGGCCGAACGCCTCCCGCTCGGCGTCGTCTACACCTACTCCCCCGGCACCGGCATCGACGACCCGCTGCGCGCGAACCTGCGCTCCCTCTGGCCCCTGCTGCCGGGCTCCCTCGCGGACGGTCCGGCGGAGGAGCGGGTCCACCGCCACCTGGAACCGCTCGCCGCACCCCTGCGCGCCGCCGGGCGCTTCCTCGGGGAGTTCCACGACGACCTCCGCGACCGGCTCGGCGCGGGGACGGCGCCGCCCGACTACCCGGCGGGGCGGGGCCTGCGCGCCGCCGCCGCGCGGGCCGCCGCGCTCGCGGAACGCGCACGGACCGAGCCGCACCTGCCGACGCCCGCGACCGGCGACGCCTTCCGGGCGATCACCGCAGAACTGGAGCTGCTGCGCGTCGAGTTCGATGTCTCCGACGCCCCCCGGCCGGCCGGGCCGTGCCACGGGGACCTCCATCTGTCGCACCTGCTCTGGGACCCGCCCGGCCTCATCGACCTCTCGACCCCGAGCACGGGCCCCGACCAGCCGGGGTGGGCCGAGCAGTCCCCGCTGGAGGACGTCGTCGCGCTCCAGCGGGCCCTGGAGTACTTCAGCGCCGACGAGGCGGCCTTCGAGAGCGCCCGGCGCCTCGGCGTCGACCCGACGCAGACGATGCTCGGCGCGCTGGACGGCGCCGCCGGTCTCCCACCGCGCGAACGGGTCGTGCTGCTGGGCGTGTTCGAGGCCGCGGACGTCTGGCGGCGGCGCGTCCTCGGACTCCTGCTCTCCCCCGCCCTGCGCGGCGGGCCCGCCGACGCACCGCTGCGCCGGCTCCTCTACCTGCGCCGGCTGCTGCACGAGCTGGACTACAACTTCGCCCACGCCCGGCCCTACCACGCCGCGATCGACCTGCGCCACGCGATCGCGCTCGGCCTCCCCTCCCCACTGCCCCGCCCTCTCACCACGAGGAACTGACGTGAGTGACGTGACCGCAGACCCCCTGCACATCGTCGAGACCTACTTCGAGTGCTGCGGGTTCGACCACACCTTCCTCCAGGGCGGCACCTCGGTGTACCTCTGGAACCTCTCCCGCGCCTTCGCCCGCCGCGGCCACCGGGTGTCGATCGTGACGCCCGCGCACGGGCGCCTGGACGACCTGCGCCGCCGGCACGTGGTCGAGGACCTCGACCACGACGACCGCTACACCCTGCCCCTCGTCCTCGACCCCGAGGTGTGGACGGACTTCCCCGCCGAGGTGTCCCTGGAGCTGCGGACGACGGCCCACCGCATCCGGCTGGAGGGCGTCGACCTGTACTTCCTGTCCAACGAGTACCTCGACCGGCTGCCCGACACCTTCTACCCGCCGTACGCGGCGAAGGGGCGGGACCTCACGTTCTTCAAACCGCTCGTCTTCCAGGTCGACAGCGTCCGCTTCCTGCGGAGCCGGTTCGCCGACGAACGGGCGGTCGTCCACGCCCACGAGCCGTACTACCACTACCTACTGCCCGCGGCGCTCGGCGGCGACCCGCTGAAGAGCGTGGTGACCACCGTGCAGAGCAACATGCCGATCACCAAGAAGGTGTACGGGCCCGAGGTGCGCCGGCTGCTGTCGCTGCTCGGCGCCCCGCCGCTGCCGGAGGAGGCGCCGGCCCTGCCGGCCGGCGAGCGCGAGGCGCAGCGGCAGTACCAGGAACGCACGCATCTCCACTACGAGTACCGCTCCGACCACCTGACCGTCTTCGACCTGGTGGCCGACCACGCCGACCGCATCGACTTCCTCTCGCCGGGCCAGCGGGACTTCTACGCCACCTTCGGCGACACCCCCTTCGAGGACCTCTTCGCGGCGCTGCCCGTCGCCGGCACCGTCCGGCGCACCGCGCACAAGCGCTTCGTCGGCGGCTGCGCGATAGCGGACTCGTGGCTCGCCGGCGATCCCGACGCCGTGGACCGCGCCGCGGTGCTGTCCGGCCTCGGTCTGGACCCGGCGCTGCCCACGTTCTTCCACAACGCCCGGTACGCGGTGCACCACAAGGGGCAGGTCGAGCTGGTCCGGGCCGTCGACGAGGTGCTCTCCGCCGGGCTGCGCGCCAACTTCGTGCTGCGGTGCATCTCCGGCACCGGCATCGCCGACCCGTACGTCCACGAGGTCGTGGAGCGCCACAAGGGGCGGGTCCACCTGGAGTGGGAGCGCGTCGACGAGAGCCGGGTCTTCGCCTACGCCTCGTCCTGCGACTTCTGCGTCTTCCCGTCGAAGTTCGAGATGGACACCTTCCTGATCGCCCAGGGCGAGGCCATGGCCTGCGGGGCCGTGCCCGTCGCCACCGCCCAGTGGGGCATGGCGCACTTCCTGCACGACGCCCCGCCGGAGACCACCACCGGCTTCTCGGTGAACCGCTCCTTCGCCGAGGACGACGCCCTCCTCGCCTCCGCGCTCGCCGACCGCTTCCGGGCGGCGGTGGAGCTCTTCCACGAGCGGCCCGAGGAGTACCGCGCCCTGTCGCGGCGGGCCCGCGAGGTGGCGCGCTCCTTCACCTGGGACCGGTGCGCCGATCTGCACCTGGAGGTCTTCGAGGAGCTGTGGCGCGGGGCGCCGGGCAGGCTCGACGCCGACGACGCCCTGCGCAACGGCTGGTTCGACCTGCTGCCGGACGGGGTGTGGACCGAGCGGCCCGACGACGTCCTCGCCGCCGCCGTGGCCGCCGGCGACCTCGCGGCCGTCGACCGGCTCGGCCCTCTCACCGACGGCGTCGCCCGGCGGCTGTTCGACGCCGCCTGGGAGCGCGCCGACTTCGCCGTCTGCGAGGAGGCGGTCCTGCGCCGGCCCGGCGCGGTGCCGCGGGAGCGGGTGGCGGCGGTCCGCGACCGGTGCCGGCTCGTGGACGGCGCCCCCGTGTACCGGCTGCCGCACGCCGAGCGGGTCGAGCTGGTCGTCCCCTCGCCGCGCCTCCCGGAGGGCCGGGCGCGGGCAGCGGTCACCGCGTGGAGGCGGACCGGGCCCGGTGAGTTCACCGGTGCCGGACCGGTGACGGACACCGGCGCCCGGCTGCTGCTCACCCTGTCCGACGGCCGCGTCGCCTGGGACGTGGTGCGCCATGGCTGAGTACGACTCCGTCCGCACCGTCCTCCTCGCCGGCGGCCGCGGCGAGCGCATGGGCCGGCTCGGCGCGGGCCGGCTCAAGCCGCTCGTCCCCTACGGCGGCGCCTGCCGGCTCATCGACTTCAGCCTCGCCAACGCGCGGGACTCCGGCATCGACGAGGTCCTGCTGCTCTCCCAGTACGAGGAGCGCAGGCTCATGGACGACCTGCACCTCGCCTGGAACACCCCGCACCCGGGCTTCCGCGTCCACTTCGGACCCTACGACGCGGCCTACCGCGCCGCCGGCGACGCGCTGCCGGAGCTGCTCCCCGAGCGGGCCTGGCCCCTCGAACGGGGCACGGCCGACGCGCTGATCCGCAAGGGCGACCACATCTTCGGGCCGCGGACGAAGCACGTGATGGTGCTCCACGCCGACCACGTGTACCGCTTCGACTACGGGCCGCTGATCCGGCGCCACGTCGAGGAGCGGGCGGCGCTGACCCTCGCCTACCAGCGGATCGACCCCCGCTGGGTCCACCTCTTCGGCATGGTCGACTTCTCGGCGGACGGCGACCTCACCGCCTTCGTCGAGAAGCCCGAACACCCCACCACGGACCTGGTGTTCGCCGCCTTCTGCGTCTTCGACGCCGAGGTGCTGCGACGCCACCTCGACGCGCTGGACGGCACCGGCTGGCAGCACGACATCAGCCGGGACGTGATCCCGGCCATGCTCGCGGCCGGCGAGCGGATCCGCGGCCACCGCGTCGAGGGCCACTGGGAGGACATCGGGACCGTGGAGCGCTACCACCGCGCGCACCTCGCGATGACCCGGCCGGACGCCGGGCTGCCGGTGCGCGACCTGCCGTGGACCATCTCGCCCTGGCTGGGCCGGTCGTGGGTCGAGGACGCGCCGGGGATCCGGCGCTCCGTCGTGCCCTTCGACATGGTCAGCCGCGGCCGGGTCGAGGACAGCGTCCTCTTCCCCGGGGTCAGGATCGGCGAGGACGCCCGGGTGCGGCGCAGCGTGCTGCTGCCGGGCGCGGTGGTGCCCGCCGGCGCCGACATCGACTCCGCGGTGGTCCTGGAGGACGGCTTCGTCCAGTCCGTCGCACCCGCGCCCCACGCCGCACGCTGAGGAGCACGCACATGCACATCGTCAACTTCGCCTACGAGTGCGGTGGTTTCGACAACCGGCTGATGCGCGGCGGCCTGTCGCCGCTGGTGTGGAACCTCTCCCGGGAGTACGCGTCCCTGGGCCACCGGGTCTCCCTCGTCACCCCGGCGCACGGCCACCTCGACCGGCTGCGCGAGACCCACGCCGTCGAGGACCTCGACTACCGGCGGGAGCACACCGTGCCGCTGGTGCTCGACCCCAAGACGTGGCCGGGCCGGCCGGCCGAGACCTCCCTCGCCCTCACCACCCGGGCCCACCGGCTGCGGCTCGACGGGGTGGACGTGTACTTCCTGTCCGACGCCCAGCTCGACCTGCTGCCGGACCGGCTGTACCCGCCGCCCAACTCCGAGGGCCAGGACCTGTCGTACTTCAAGCCGCTGGTCTTCCAGGTGGCCGGGCTCCGCTTCGTCCGGGAGTGGCTGGCCGGGGAGCCCGCCGTCGTCCACGGCTTCGAGCCGTCGTACCACTACCTCGTCCCCCTGGTGCTGCGCGACGACCCCCGCTGGCGGTGCGTCAGCACGGTCGCGGCCAACGCGCCGATCACCCAGAAGGTCTACCGGCCGCAACTGGAGGCGCTGCTGGCGATGTTCGGCGACGAGGACGCCGGGGGCCGCCCGCCGGCGGTCGACCTGGGCGCCTGGGAGGACGTGCCGCCGCCCGAGGACTCCCCCGCGGCCGCCATGGTCCGCGCGCTGGCGGCGACCCGGCTGCACACCGAGTACGGGCCGGACCACGTCGCCGTGTTCCCGCAGATCCTCGCCCACGCCGACCTCGTGGACTTCGTCTCCCCCGGTCAGCGCGACTACTACAGCACCTTCGCGGACACGCCCATGGAGCGGTACGTCGCCTCCCTGCCGGTGGCCCGTCTGCTGCGGGAGCGGGCGGGCCGGCTGTTCGACGGCGGCTGCGGCGTGTCGGACACGTGGCTGGCGCGGGACCCGGCGGGCGTCGACCGCGCCGCCGTCCTGCGGTCCATGGGTCTCGACCCCCGCCGGCCGGTCTTCTACCACGCCGCCCGGTACGCGGTGCACCACAAGGGGCAGCTGGAGCTGCTCCAGGCCGTCGAGGAGGTCCTGGCCTCCGGCGCCGAGGTCAGCTTCGTCCTGCGCTGCGCCACCGGCGCGGGCGGGGCCGCCGAGGCGTCCGCCGCCAACGCCTACTTCCAGCGCGTCGCCGACACCTATCCCGACCGGGTACGGCTGGACTGGCGGCTCGTCGACGAGGACACGCTCTTCACCGAGGCCGCCTGCGCCGACTTCTGCGTCTACCCCTCGAAGTTCGAACTCGACGGCTTCCTGATCGCGCAGGCCGAGGCCATGGCCTGCGGCGCCGTCCCGATCGCCACCGCCCAGCGCACCACCGCCCACTTCGGGCACGCCCTGCCCCCGGAGGACCCGGACGCCACGGGGTTCGCGGTGCGCGGCTCGTTCCGCGACGACGACCGGGAGCTGGCGCACCTGCTCGCCGACCGCATCCGCGAGGCGGCCCGGATGTTCCGGGCGGCGCCGGAGGCGTACGCCCGGCTGTCCGCCGCCGCGTCGCGCACCGCCCGCCGGTTCACCTGGGGCGCGAGCGCGCGGCGGCGCCTGGAGGTCTTCCGGGAGCTGCTCGACGACCGGCCGCGGAGCCTGCCGGTGGAGGACGCGCTGCGGTACGGCTGGTTCGGGCTCGTCGGCGAACGGGACCGGGCCGCGCACCGCGGGGCGATGGCGCGGCGGGCCGAGGAGCTCGGCGACGCCGCCGCCTACGCGGCCTGCGCCGAGCTCGACGCGGCGGCGTACGAGCGGCTGTTCGCGGCGGCGTACCGCCGGGCGGACTTCGTCCGCTGCGCCGCGCTGGCCGAGGCGGCGGGGCGCGGGGAGCTGATGGCGCCCGTGCTCACCCGCTGCCGGATCACGCCCGCGTCGGAGGGGGCGCCCCTGCGGGTGGCGTACGACCATCCCGGGCTGGTCGCCGTCGACGTGGTCGTCGAGGGCGACGCGCTGCCGGCCGCCGGGGGCACGGAACGGGCGGAGTCCGCGGCCGAGGCGGCGCTCTCCGACGAGCCGGTGCCCGGGGGCGGGACGACCGGGCTCGTCGCGCTGCGGCGCGGCGCCGACGGCGTCTTCCGCGGGGAGTTCGCGTCCGGTGCCCCGCGGGGCGGTCTCGTCCTCCGGCTGACCCTGTCCGACGGACGGGTCACCTGGGACGCCGTGGCCGTGCCGGAGCGGCCGCCGTACCGGGTGGTGGCCACGGATCTCGACGGGACGCTGCTGCGCGGCGACCTGACGGTCTCCGACCGGACCCGGCGGGCGCTCGACCTGGTGGCGGCGTCCGGGGCCCGGCACCTGGTGGTCACCGGCCGACCGGCCGCCGCCTGCCGCGGCCTCCTCGACTCCCTGGGGTACACGGGCCTCGCGGTCTGCGGCCAGGGGGCGCAGCTCTACGACGCCGGCGCGGCCCGGCTGCTGTCCTCCGCGGCCCTGGACACGGAGCTCGCCCGGTCCGTCGTCGACCGGGTCGAGGCGGTCCTCGGGCGTCTGGAGCTCGGCGTGGTCACCTCGCCGCCCGAGAGCCGGTTCAAGGTCACCCCGGGGTTCGGGGAGCGGGTCCGGCACGGCTGGGACGTCACGTCCGACCGCGCCCTGCTCTGGGACGCGCCCCTCGACAAGCTCGTCCTGCACCACCGCGAGGTCGGGGACGACGAGCTGGCCGAGACGGCGCGGCGCCTGTGCGGCGACGAGGTGACGATCGTGCACTCCGTGCAGGGGATGGTGGAGGTGCTGCCGCACGGGATCACCAAGGGCACCGGGGTGGCCCGTGCCCTGGAGCTGCTGGGCTGTTCGGGCGCCGACACCGTGTCGTTCGGCGACATGCCCAACGACATCCCCCTGCTCGCGCTCGCCGGCCACGGTGTGGCGGTGGCGAACGCGCACCCCGCCCTGCGGGCCGTCGCGGACGAGATCGCGCCCGCCCACGACGAGGACGGCGTGGCCGCGGTGCTCGAGCGGCTGTTCGGCGCGGCCGTGACGCCGGTGGGAGGTGGCGCGTGAGCGATCCGCTGGCGCGGCTTGCCGAGGCGTACGGCGTGGCGACCGGATACCGCACGGACCGGGGGAAGGAGGTCCCCGTCGGCCGCGACACGCTCGTCGCGGTGCTGGCGGCGTGCGGCGTCGACGCCTCGACGCCGGCCGCCGCCGAGGCCGCGCTCGCCGCGCACCGGGCGGAGCGGGCCGCGCGCCTGGTCCCGCCGTGCGTCGTGGTCGGTCCCGGCGGTGCCCGCCCTTCCCTGCCGCCCGGCGCCCGGGCCGAGGCGGTCGGGTCCGACGGCCGGGTGCGGCCGTTCGACGGGCCGCTGCCGGCGGGCCGCCACACCCTGCGCGTCGCACGGGCCGGGCGGAGCGAGGACGCGGTCCTGCTGGTCGCCCCCGGGCCGCTGGAGGCGCCCCCGCGCACGTGGGGCTTCCTCGTCCAGCTGTACTTCCTGCTCTCCCGCAGGTCCTGGGGGATGGGCGACCTGGGGGACCTCGCCGACCTGGTCTCCTGGGCGGGCCGCGACCTGGGGGCGGACTTCGTGCAGCTCGGGCCGCTGCACGCGATGGAGCCCGGCGCGCTGCCGGACCCCTCGCCGTACCGGCCGAGCAGCCGGCGGTTCCCCGACCCCATGCACGTGCGCGTGGAGGCCGTCCCGGAGTTCGCGTACCTGCCGGAGGGCCCGCGCCGCCGGGTCGTGGAACGGGCGGCACGGGCGGCGGCGCTCAACGCGGCCGTCCTGTCGGGGGACTCCCTCATCCGGCGGGAGGAGGTGCGGGAGCTGAAGCACCGTGCGCTGCGCGAGGTGTACGCGGTGCCCCGCACGCCCGGACGCGAGGCCGCCTACGCCGCGTTCGTCGCGCGGGAGGGCGCCGACCTCACCGACTTCGCCACCTGGTCCGCGCTGGCCGAGGTGCGGGGTCCGGCCTGGCGTTCCTGGCCCGCCGCGCTGCGCGACCCCCGGTCGGCGGCGGTGGCCGGGGCCCGCCGGGAGCTCTCCGATGCCGTCGGCTTCCACACCTGGCTGGCGTGGATCACCGACGAGCAGCTCGCCGGCGCGCAGCGGGCGGCGCGCGAGGCGGGGATGGCCGTGGGCCTCGTCCACGACCTCGCGGTGGGGGTGGCGCCGGAGGGCGCCGACGCCTGGGCCATGCGGCACTGCCTCGCCGAGGGCATGTCGGTGGGCGCTCCGCCGGACGACTTCAACCCGCTGGGGCAGGACTGGGGACAGCCGCCCTGGCGGCCGGACGCGCTCGCCGCGGAGGGCTACCGGCCGTTCGCCCGGCTCCTGCGGGCGGGGCTGCGGCACTCCGGCGCCCTCCGGGTCGACCACGTGATGGGCCTGTTCCGGCTCTGGTGGGTGCCCGAGGGCCGCCCGCCGGCGGAGGGCACCTACGTGCGGTACGACGGGGACGCGATGCTGGCGGTGCTCACCGCGGAGGCCGCGGCCGCCGGGGCGTTCGTCATCGGCGAGGACCTGGGCACGGTCGAGCCGGGGGTGCGCGAGGAGCTGGCCCGCAGGGGCGTCCTCGGCACCTCCGTCCAGCGCTTCGAGTACGAGGGCGGCTCCGAGGGCCGGCACGGGCCGCTGCCGCCGGAGCGGTGGCGGGAGAACTGCCTGGCCACCCTGACCACGCACGACCTGCCGAGCACCGCCGCCTGGCTCAGCGGGGAACACGTCGACCTGCGCGCCTCGCTGGGCCTGCTGACGCGGCCGGCGGAGGAGGAGAAGGCCGAGGCCGCCGGGGAGCGCGACGGCTGGCTCGCCGAACTGGAGCGCCTGGGGCTGCTGCCCGACCCCGCCGGGGAGGTCGCGGCGCTCCACGCCCACCTGTGCCGCACCCCGGCGCGGATGCTCGGGGCCTGGCTGCCGGACGTGACGGGCGACCGCCGGCCGCAGAACCTGCCGGGCACGGCGGGGGTGCACCCCAACTGGTGCCTGCCGCTGGCCGACGGGAACGGCCGGCCCGTGCCGCTGGAGGACCTGGCCGCCGCACCGCTCGTCCACCACCTGGCCCGGACCTTCGGGGACCGGCCGGAAGTACACCGAGTGACTACCGAGGAGAGACATGGCAAGCCGGGTTCTCGCTGACGACGAACGGCTCACGGGGGTACGGGAGGACGCCGACGGGTTCAGCCTGCTCGCGCCGGACGGCACCGGGTACCGCGCGGACCTCGTCCCGGGAGTGCTCTCCCCCGGCAACCCCGCGCTGGCGCGCGCGCTGGGCGGACGGCGGGTCGTGGCCTTCGTGGGGCCGACGGTCCACCGCCTGTACGGGGAGAGGCTGCGGGGCTATCTGGAGGCGCACCTGGCTCCGGGATCCTGGACGGTCCACGTCATCGGGACCGGCGAGCGGAACAAGACCCTGGCCACGGCCGAGCGGGTGTGCGCGCTCGCCAAGGCCGCGGGGCTCGACCGGCACGGGGTGATGCTCGCCCTCGGCGGCGGCATCGTCTCCGACATCGTCGGCTTCGCCGCCTCCATGTACGCGCGGGGCATCCGCTACGTCCGGGTGAACACGACGCTCGTCGGCCAGGTGGACGTGGGTGTCGGGGTGAAGACGGGCGTCAACGCCCTCCGCACGAAGAACATGTTCGGCGCCTACCACCCGGCCCACGCCTCGCTGAGCGACCCCGCGTTCCTCGCCACCCTGCCGGTGCGGGAGGTCCGCTGCGGCCTGGCGGAGATCGTGAAGATGGCGGTGATCCTGGACGAGGAGCTGTTCGCCACGCTGGAGCGCCATCCGGACGCCTTCCGGCGGACCGGCGTCCCCACGCCGCCCGAGGTGGAGACGTACGTGCTGCGCACCTCGATGCGGCTGATGATGGAGGAGCTCTGCCCCAACCTGCGCGAGCACCAGCTCGCCCGGCTGGTGGACTTCGGCCACACCTTCAGCCCGGTCGTCGAGACGGCCGGCGACCACCGTCTGGAGCACGGCGAGGCCGTCGCCGTCGACATGGCGCTCTCGGCCTGCCTGGCGCTGCGGCTCGGCCTGGTCGACGAGGACGGCTGCGACCGGATCGTCGGGCTGCTGACCCGCATCGGGCTGCCGGTCTTCGACGCGGCCACGTGCACGCCGGAACTGATGGCGCGGGCGCTGGAGGAGTCCTGGGAGCGCCGCGGCCGCCGGCTCCACCTCGTGGTGCCCACCGCCGTCGGCAAGGCCACGTTCGTCGACGACCTGGAGGACGTCCCCCCGCAGGTGCTGCGGCACGCGCTCGACGATCTCGCGCGGCGGGCCCGCGCGGCGGAGGAGGGGAACCGACCGTGACCAGGGAGCCGGTCAACCTGCGCGACCTGATGGCCGCGAAACCGCACGACCACGGCGGCGAGGGCACGATCCTCGCCCACCGCGTCTTCGCCCGGGGCGACGGCACGGGCGCCGACTTCATCGACCTGGCGGTGCTGCCGCCGGGCACGTCCATCGGCCGCCACCGCCACGGCCGGGACCGCGAGACGTACATCGTCCTCAGCGGCAGCGGCCTGATGTACCGCGACGGCGAGACGTTCCGCGTCGGGGCGGGCGACGTCGTCGTGAACGAACCCTTCGGCGAGCACGGTCTGAGCAACGATTCCGACACGCGCCTCGCCCTGCTCGTCTTCGAGGAGGCGCATCATGACGATCCCGGCCGGTGACATCACCGTCATGGACGTCGGGGGGACGACGCTGCGCGTCGGCACCTACGGCGCGGACGGCCTGTCCGACATCCGGCGGATGCCCGTGGACGGCATGGCCGTGCACCCGGCCGCCCCCGTCGCCGCCCTCCAGCGGTACGTGGTCGACGGGATCGTGCGCGAGGCCGAGCGGCGGCGGGAGACGGCCGTCCGCCCGGTCACGGCCCTCGGCGTCGCCTTCGCGGGGCCGGTCGGCCGGGACGGCACCGTCCTGGGTGCCCCGACCGTCTGGGGCGGGGGCGGTGCGCCGCTGCCGCTCCGGGACCTCCTGGAACACCGTCTGGGCCTGCCGGTGTTCGTCGTCAACGACCTGACGGCGGCGGCCTGGCGCTACGGCACGGAGGACGCGGCGCCGTTCTGCCTCCTCACCGTCAGCTCCGGCATCGGCAACAAGGTGTTCCGCGACGGCGACGTGCTCCTCGACGCGGACGGGCACGGGGGCGAGCTCGGCCACTGGACGTGCGACCGCTCCCCCGACGCCCCGCGGTGCGACTGCGGCGGCCGGGGGCACCTGGGCGCGATCGCCTCGGGCCGCGGGGTCCTCGCGGCGGTCCGCCGGGCCGCCGCGGCCGATCCCGCCGCCCTCGCCGCCTCGCTCCTGGCCGGTGCCTCCGGACCGGAGGAGATCACCAACCCGGGGGTGGCGGCCGCCGTCCGGGCGGGCGACCCGTTCACCACGGCCGTGCTCCGCTCCACCCTCGTCCACCTGGCGTCCGCCGTCACCGCCGTGTTCGCCTCGATCGGCGTCCGCCGCTATCTGCTCATGGGCGGTTTCGCGCTGGCGGTCGGCGAGCGCTACCGGGACCTGCTCGTGGAGGAACTCGTCCGCCAGGGCTGCTTCGGCCTGTCACCCGCCGAGATCGACGCGATGGTCGTGCTGGGCGAGGCGGACGACGACCACGGGCTCATCGGCATGGGCCGGCTCGTCTCCCGTCGCCTCGGCACCGCCCGCCGCACCGAGAGGACCGCCGCCCGATGAACTCCCCCGCCGCGGACCCCGGCCCCGGGGGCGTCCTGATCGTCGGCAGCGGTTTCGTCGGCACGGAGATCGCCCGCCGGCTCGCCGCCTCCGGACACCCGGTGACCCTCACCTCGCGCGGGCGCCCCACGGTGGCCCCCGCGTCGTACGGCGCCCGGTGGGCCGCGCTGGACGCCACCGACGCCGGGGCCTGCGCGCGCCTGGTCGCCCGGACGGCCCCGCGCGCCGTCGTCCTCGTCCACGGCCCGTCCGACGTCACCTGGTGCGAGGCCCATCCCGAGGAGGCGGCGGCCGCCCACACGGCGGCGACGGCCCCCTTCGCGGCGCTGCCGGGCCTGGACCGGATCGTGATGATCTCCACGGACAACGTGTTCGACGGCTCGTCGCCCCGGAACGTGGAGTCCACACCGGTCGCGCCGGCGAACGCCTACGGGGCGGCCAAGCGGGCCGCCGAACTCCTCCTGCTCTCCCGGGCCGTCTCCCCCGCCACGGTGCTGCGCGTCAGCCTCGTCTACGGGCACGAGCCGGCCGGCCACGCCAAGTGGCTGAACTTCTTCTCCTCCTGCGCGCACCGGCTCGTCGGGGGCGAGCCGGTCGAGGCGCCGGGCGACCAGTGGACCACCCCGGTCCTCGTCGACGACGTGGCGGCGGTGACCGCGCGGCTGGTGCGCCACACCGGCGGCCTTCCCCCGCTCCTCCACCTCGGCGGCCCGGACCGCGTCTCCCGCGCGGAGTGGGCCCGGAGCATCGCCCACGCCCTCGGCGCCCCGCCCGGCCTCGTCCGCCCCGTCCCCCGCTCCTCCGGCCGCTACGCCTCCCGGCCGGAGAACACCTGCCTCTCCAGCACCCTCCTGGAGTCCCTCCCTGGCCTGGCCCTGCCCCCGGTACGAACGGTGGCGGAGGCGGCCGAACTGCTGGCGCCGCGGTTCGGCCGGGGACCGGACCGCGCGGACGCGTCCTACCCGCAGGCGCGTCCCGGGTAGGCGTCGGTCTCCGGGGCGCCGGCGCGGCGCATGCGGCGGACGACCTCGGGCAGCGCGGCGTCGTCGACGGGGACGGGGAGGTTGAGCTCGGTGTCGAAGACCATGAGCTCGGGCGCGGGGTGCCAGATGACCCAGCGGGGCGGCGAGGACGGTGCCTGCCACAGGGGTGCGTAGGGAGCGAGCTCGTCGTCGGTCGTCACTGCGTGCCGCCTTCCGTGCGGCGGCCGTCCACGTAGGTGGCCACCACCTCGACGTCGCCGATGCGCGAAGGGTCGACCCGGTGCGGGTCGTCCCCGAGGACCACCAGGTCGGCCCGCTTGCCGGGGGCGAGGGTGCCCGCGGTGTCGTCCCAGCGGCAGGCGTAGGCGCCGGCGACGGTGTAGGCGCGGAGGGCCTCGTCGACGGTGACGGCCTCGTCGGGGCCGATGCGGCGGCCGGAGAGGGAGGCGCGCTCGACCATGAACTGGATCGCCCGCAGCGGCGATCCGTCGGTGACGGGGCGGTCGGAGCTCCCGACGAGGGTGACGCCGTGGTCGAGGAAGCCGCGGCCCCGGTACATCCACGGGGCCCGCACCTCGCCCATGACGTCGGCGTAGTCGTCGCCGAAGTACCGCAGGAAGTTGGGCTGGACGACGGCGCTGACGCCGAGGCGGGCGAAGCGCGGGAGCTGGTCGGGCCGGATCAGCCCGGCGTGCTCGACGCGGTGCCGGGCGTCGGGGCGGGGGCGGAGGGCCTGGGCCCGTTCCAGGGCGTCGAGGGCGAGGTCGGCGGCGCGGTCGCCGATGGCGTGGACGGCGAGCTGCCAGCCGGCGAGGTGGCCGTCCACGACGAGCCGCGTGAGCGCCTCGGGGTCGTCCTGGAGCTGTCCGGTGTGGTCGGTGCCCTCGTACGGGACGGTGAGCGCGGCCGTGCGGGCCATCATGCCGCCGTCCGTGTAGATCTTGAGGGCGCCCAGGGACAGCCAGTCGTCGCCGAACCCGGTCCGCAGTCCGAGGTCGAGGGCGCGGGGTATGCCGTCGTCGGCGTGCGCGGCGCGCGGGCGCAGGGTGTCGCCGGCCGGCATGAGCTGGACCCGGAGCGGCAGTCGGCCCTGGTCCCTGAGCAGTTGGTAGGCGCCGAGTTCCACCGGGCTGTGTCCCAGGAGGCCGCCGCCGATGCCGGCTTCCGCGCAGGCGGTGATGCCCTCGGCGAGGCAGGCGCGCCCGGCGCGCTCGATCGCGTCGGCCAGTTCCTCCTGGGAGTAGGGCAGGCGGAGCCGGCGGACGGCGGTCATCGCGCTCTCGGCCAGGAAGCCGTCCTGGTGGGGCACGTCGGCCGGCAGCAGGTCGAGCACGGCGGTGCCGACGACGCAGGCGTGCCCCGAGTCGTGCATGACGAAGATCCGGCGGCCGTGCGCGGCCCGGTCGAGTTCGGCGGCGGTGAGGTGGCGTCCCAGGGCCCGCTGGTCGTATCCGGCGATGTCCACCCAGGCGCCGGGGGCGCGTCCGAGCGCGGCCTCCTCGACGACGGCGAGGACGTCCTCGACGCGCTCGCAGGGGGCGATGGTGGGGGTGGCGGCCTTGAGTCCGGCCCAGGACAGGTGGACGTGGCTGTCGACGAACCCGGGCAGCACGGTGGCGCCCTGGAGGTCGACGACCTCGCGTGCGGGCAGCGAGGTCACGGCCGCGTCGAGGCCGACGACGCGGCCCCGCCAGATGCCGAGGTCGTGGGCGACGGGGTGGTCGGGGTCCAGGGTGAGGATGTGCGCGTTCGTGAGCCGCGTGCAGAGCATCGTCGGTCCGTCCGGTCGTCGTCAGGAGTCGTCAGGGGGGCGTCGTCAGGGGGTCGGGGCCGGCACGGGGCCGGCGGCGGTGCCGTCGCGCTCCTCCGCGTACCGCCGGGGAGCCGCGGGCACCATCAGCGGGGTGCCGGTCTCCGGGTCCTCGATGATCCGGCAGGGCAGGCCGAACACGTCCTCGACGAGGGCGGCGGTCATGATCGTCGACGGGTCGCCCTCGGCCGCGATGACGCCGCCGGGCCGCATGACGATCAGGTGGGTGGCGTAGCGGCAGGCCTGGTTGAGGTCGTGCAGGACGGCCACGACGGTGTGGCCGTCGCGGGCGTGCAGCCGGGCGCACAGGTCGAGCACCTCCACCTGGTGCGCGATGTCGAGGAAGGTGGTCGGCTCGTCGAGGAGGAGGATCGGGGTCTGCTGGGCGAGGACCATCGACAGCCAGACGCGCTGGCGCTGTCCGCCGGAGAGGTCGTCGACGGGGCGGTCGGCGAGTTCGAGGACGCCGGTCTGCCGCATCGCCTCGACGACGGCGGACTCGTCGTCGGCGGACCACTGCCTCAGGAGCCCCTGGTGCGGGTAGCGGCCGCGGGCCACGAGGTCGCCGACGGTGATGCCGCCGGGGGCGGTGGAGGACTGCGGGAGCAGTCCGAGCCTGCGGGCGACCTCGCGGGACCGGTAGGAGCCGATGGCGGCGCCGTCGAGGTAGACCTGCCCGGCGCGGGGGCGGAGCATCCGGGCGAGGGCGGTGAGGAGGGTGGACTTGCCGCAGGCGTTGGGTCCGACGATGACGGTGAAGGAGCGGTCGGGGATCTCGACGCCGAGGCCGGTCGCCACCGTCCGCCGGTCGTAGGAGAGGGTGAGGTCCTCGGCGCGCAGGCGGGGGGCCGAGGGGTCGGGTGGGGTCATGCGCGGCTCTTTCGCGACTCGGTGACGAGGAGGCAGACGAGGTAGAGGCCGCCGACGCAGCCGGTCGCGGTGCCCACCGGGAGGAGCGCGGGCGCGAAGAGGCGCTGGACGGCGAGGTCGCCGACGGCGAGCATCACCGCGCCCATGAGGGCGGACGGCAGCAGGGCCGGGCCGGCCGATCCGGTGAGCCGGCGGGCGACCTGGGGCGCCGCCAGGGCGACGAACCAGATGGGGCCCGTGACGGCGGTGGCGAAGGCGGCGAGGGCGACGGCGACGACCAGCAGCACGGTGCGGGTGCGGGTCACGTCGACGCCGAGGGCCGCGGCGGTGGTGTCGCCCATCTCGACCATGGCGAGCCGCCGCGAGAGCAGCAGGGCGAGCGGCAGCAGGACGGCGACGGCGAGTCCGATGGCCTGGGCGTGGGTCCACAGCCGGTTGCCGAGGCTGCCGATCAGCCACGCCTGGGCCTCCAGCGCCTCCTGGAAGGTCGCCCGGGTGATGAGGTACGAGTTGACCGCGAGGAGCAGCGCGCTGACGCCGATGCCGACGACGACCAGCCGGAAGCCCTGGATGCCCCGGCCGAGCATGAGGAGGTGGACGGCGAGGGCGGTGGCGAGTCCGCCGGCGAGGGCGCCGACGGCGATCTGGGTCATGCTGCCGTGGAGGACCACGATCACGACGAGGGCGCCGACGGCGGAGCCGTTGGTGAAGCCGATGATGTCGGGGCTGCCGAGCGGGTTGCCCGTGATGCTCTGCAGGATGGCCCCGCTGACCGCGAGCGCGGCGCCGACGCACAGCGCGGTCACGAGGCGGGGCATGCGCAGGGTGTTGACGACGAAGTCGGCGGGTCCCGATCCGCCGCCGGTGAGCGCCCGGGCGACCTCGCCCACGGAGAGGTCGAAGTCGCCGGTGGTGAGGCTGACGGCCATGACGGCGACGAGGGCGGCGAGGAGGGCCGCGGTGACGGCGGCGGCGCGGCCGCGCACCAGGAGGGAGAGGCTGCCCGAGCGGGTGCGGAGGAGGCGGCCGGTGACGACCCGGGGCGGGGTGCCGGCGGGCGCGGTGCCGGGGGCGGCACCCGGGGCCGTGGCCGGCGCGGACCCCGGCGGGCCGTGCGGCGTGGGGGTCTTCGGCCCCCGGACGGCACTCACAGCATGACCAGCTTTCGGCGGCGGCACAGGGCGATGAAGAGGGGGGCGCCGAGGAAGGCGGTGACGATGCCGACCTGCACCTCGCCCGGGGCTCCGAGCACCCGGCCGAGGACGTCGGAGCCGAGCATGAGGACGGGCGCGAGCAGCATGGAGTAGGCGAACACCCAGCGCTGGTCGGGGCCGACGACGAAGCGGGCGACGTGCGGGACGGCGAGGCCGACGAAGCCGATGGGGCCGGCGGCCGCGGTGGCGGCGCCGCACAGCAGCATGACGGCGACGGCGCCCAGGGCCCGGGTGCGGCCGACGTCGACGCCGAGGGCCCGGCCCAGCTGGTCACCCATGGCCAGGGCGTTGAGCGAGGGGGCGAGGACGAGGGCGATCAGCGTGCCCGCCCCGATGAAGGGCAGGGCCATGAGGACGATGTCGTGGGAGCGGCCGGCGAGGGAGCCGACGGTCCAGAAGCGGAACTGGTCGAAGGCGCGGGGGTCGAGGAGGAGGACCGCCCAGTTGAAGGCGTACAGCACCGCCGTGACGGCGGCGCCGGCGACGACCAGCCGCTCGGGCGAGGCGAGTTTCCGGCCGGAGGAGCCGAGGAGGTACACGCCGGTGGAGGCCGCGGCGGCGCCGGCGAGGGCGAACCAGACGTAGCCGAGCGGGGCGGCGACGCCGAAGAAGGCGAGGGCGACGACCACGCCGGCGGAGGCTCCCAGGTTGACGCCGAGCATGCCGGGGTCGGCGAGGGGGTTGCGGGTCAGGGCCTGCATGAGGGCGCCGGAGAGGCCGAGGGCGGTGCCGACGAGGGCGCCGAGGACCGTGCGGGGGACGCGGTACTCGTGAATGATCACCGACGTCTCGGACCCGTCGGGGTGCCAGAGGACGTCCCAGGTGGCGGTGAAGGGGATGCCCCGGGTGCCGACCCACACGCTGAGGAGCGCGACGAGCACCAGTGCGGCGGCGGCGGTGAGCAGGCCCAGGCCGCGCAGGGTCGTTCCGGCGCGGC
This sequence comes from Streptomyces sp. NPDC104202, assembly GCF_055584185.1. NCBI lineage: Bacteria > Bacillati > Actinomycetota > Actinomycetes > Kitasatosporales > Streptomycetaceae > Streptomyces > Streptomyces sp. NPDC104202. The sequence continues at coordinate 38,662 of NZ_JBVJMN010000029.1, forward strand.
TCGCGCGGGGAGGCGCGGGCCTGCCGTCCCGGCCGTCGTCGGGGGGTCCGGACGCCACCCGGGGTAAACGGGACTGGACGGACAACGACGGCTCCCCTGGCGGCAGTTGAGGCGTGGGATACGACCCGGCACACGGAAGCTGACGAGCCGATACTTAGGTGAGGCTAACCGAACTCGATCGACCGGTCAACGCGCGCGGCCGGCCGGCCGGAAGGCCGCCCGGCGAGCCCTCGAACCCCCGCTCGACTCCCCCTCCAGGAGGCGAGGTGAGAGTAGGCTTACCTAACCAATCGCTACGTCTCCGTGGAGGACGCACATGCCAACGGGCGCACCGACAGGGGGGCTCGTCCTCCGACGGGCGATCAGAGAACAACGCGGACGCGTCGTCGCCGCGTCCGTGCTCGGCATGACCCACCAGGCCTGCGAGGCCCTGGTCCCCGTGGTCATCGGCGTCGTCATCGACTCGGCCGTGGCGACCGGCTCCTCCGGCGCGCTCCTGCGCTGGCTGCTCGTCCTCGGGGGCCTCTTCCTCGTCCTCTCCACCTGCTACCGCACGAGCGCCCGGATCGGCGAGGGCACCGGCGAACTCGCCGCGCACCGCCTCCGGATGGAGCTGGCCGCCCGGGTCCTCGACCCGCGGGGCGGCGCCGACGCCGACCGGCTCCCCGGCGCCCTGACCAGCATCGCGACCAACGACGCCCGCCGGGTGGGCTCGGTCGCCACCGTCCTGTCCTACGGGGTGTCGGCCGTCGCCGCCCTCGTCATCAGCGCCGTCGCTCTGCTGAGGATCTCCGTACCGCTCGGTCTCCTCGTGCTCCTCGGCATCCCCCCGCTCCTCTGGCTCGGCCACCGCATCAGCCGGCCCCTCGAACGACGCAGCGAGACCGAACAGGAGCGCGCCGCCCACGCGTCGGGCGTCGCCGCCGACCTCGTCGCCGGACTCCGCGTCCTCAAGGGCATGGGCGCCGAGTCCGCCGCCGTCGCCCGCTACCGCACCACGAGCCGCGACTCGCTCGCCGCCGCCCTGCGCGCCGCCCGCAGCCGGGCCGGGCACGAGGGCGCGATCCTCGCCCTGACCGGCGTGTTCATCGCCCTGATCGGCCTGGTCGGCGCCTACCTCGCCATGGACGGCAGCATCAGCGTCGGCGAACTCGTGGCCGCCGTCGGCCTGGCCCAGTTCCTCCTCGGCCCCTTCCAGCTCCTCACCTACGTCAACGCCGAACTGGCCCAGGGGCGCGCCTCGGCCCGGCGGATCGCCGAGGTCCTCGCCTCCCCCGCCACCGTCGACGGCGGCGACGCGGAGCCGACGGCGCCCGCCGCCGGCCGCCTCACCCTCAGCGGGGTGTCCCTCGGCACCCTGCGGGGCGTGGACCTCGACCTGCCCGCCGGCAGCCTCACCGGCGTCGTCGCCGGCGACCCCGCCGTCGCCGCCGACCTGCTCCTCTGCCTGGGCCGCGAACGCGACCCCGCCGAGGGCACGGTGGCGCTCGACGGGGTGGCGCTCGACGCGCTCGACCCGGACGCGCTGCGCCGGACGGTCCTGGTCGCCCACCACGACGCCGACCTCTTCGAGACCACCCTCCTGGAGAACGTCCGGGCCGGGGCCGACGGCGACCCGGCCGCCGTCGACCGCGCCCTGACGGCCTCGGCCGCCGACGACGTCGCCCGGCTGCTCCCCGAGGGCGCGGACACCCTCCTCGCCGAGCGCGGCCGGTCCCTCTCCGGCGGCCAGCGCCAGCGCGTCGCCCTGGCCCGCGCGCTCGCCGCCGACCGGCCCGTCCTCGTCCTGCACGACCCGACCACCGCCGTCGACACCGTCACCGAGTCCCGGATCGCGGACCGGCTGCGCGCGCTGCGGCGCGACCGCACCACCGTCCTCGTCACCACCAGCCCCGCGCTGCTCGCCGTGACCGACCGCGTCGTCGTCCTCGACGACGGCGCCGTACGGGCCGACGGCCACCACGAGGAACTCCTCGCCGCCGACGCGGCCTACCGGGCGACGGTGCTGGCATGACCCCCGCCGCCCCGTACGGGGGACGCCGCGAGAAGGACGACGCATGAAGGAGACGGACGACACCATGAGCGGCAGCCCCCAGGACCGCGCGCTCCTGCCCACCGCCACCGGAGCCGAGTCGCTCGCTGCCCTGCGCACCATGCTGCGCGGCCACCGGCTGCTGGCCGGGGCCGCGCTCGGCGTCCTCGTCGCCGGCACGGGCGTCGGCCTGCTGACCGCGCCGCTGCTCGGCCACATCGTCGACCTGGTCGTGGAGCGCCGCGGCGCCGCGGCCCTGACCGTGCCGCTCGTCCTGCTCATCGCCGTCGCGCTGGTGCGGGGCGCGGCCGCCGCGCTCGGCGGCACCCTCGTCGCCCGCCTCGGCGAGACCGTCCTCGCCTCGCTGCGCGAGCAGTTCATCGAACGGGCGCTGCGCCTGCCGCTGGAGCGCGTCGAGGCCGCCGGCTCCGGCGACCTCGTCTCCCGGGTCACCAGCGACGTGACCATGATCGCGAAGTCGGTCCGGCAGGCGCTCCCCGAGTTCAGCCGCTCCGCGCTCACCATCGTGCTCACGTTCGCCGGACTCGCCGTCCTCGACTGGCGGTTCCTCCTCGCCGCGCTGCTCGCCGCGCCGGTGCAGGTCCTCTCGGTCCGCTGGTACCTGCGCCGGGCCGCCCCGGTGTACGGCGAACACCGCGTCGCCACCGGCGCGCTGCAGCACCAGCTGCTCGACAGCGTCGGCGGGGTGCGGACCGTCCGCGCCTTCCGGCTCGGCGCCCCCCACACCGGCCTCCTGGAGCGGCGGTCGGCGGCCGCCCGCGACCTCGGCCTGCGCGGCATCCACATCGTGACCGGCTTCTTCTCCCGGCTGAACCTGGCCGAGTTCATCGGCCTCGCCGCGATGCTCGCCACCGGATTCGTCCTGGTCGACCGGGGCGCGGTCAGCATCGGCACGGCGACCGCGGCGGCGCTGTACTTCCACAGCCTCTTCAACCCGGTCAACGCGACGCTCTTCCTCCTCGACGACGCCCAGTCGGCGGGCGCGAGCTTCGCCCGCCTCGTCGGGGTCTCCTCGCTGCCCGCCGAACGCGACCCGCGGGGCGCCGCCGCCCCCGCCGACGGTTCGGTCCGGGTCACCGGCGTCGGACACGCGTACGGCACCGGTGACCCGGTCCTCCACGCCATCGACCTCCAGGTGGGCGACGGGGAGCGGGTCGCGCTGGTCGGCGCCAGCGGCGCCGGCAAGACCACCCTCGCCAAGGTCATCGCCGGCGTCCACGCACCCACGGCCGGCTCGATCACCCTCGGCGGCGTCGACGCGACGACGCTGGGCCCCGCCGGGGTCCGCCGCGCGGTGAGCCTCATCAGCCAGGAGGTCCACGTCTTCGCCGGACCCCTCGCCGAGGACCTCCGCCTCGCCCGCCCCGACGCCGACGACGACGCCCTGCGCGCGGCCTTGGACCACGTGGGCGCCCTGGAGTGGGCCGAGGCCCTGCCCGACGGCCTCGCCACCGTCGTCGGGGAGGGCGGACACCGCCTCACCGTGGCCCAGGCCCAGCACCTGGCCCTCGCCCGGCTGGTCCTCGCCGACCCTCCCGTCGCCCTGCTCGACGAGGCCACCGCCGACGCGGGCAGCGCCGGCGCCCGCGTCCTGGAGGAGGCCGCCGCCCGCGCCCTCGAAGGCCGTACCGGGCTGGTCGTCGCCCATCGCCTGCCCCAGGCCGCCGCCGCCGACCGCGTCGTGGTCCTCGACCGCGGCCGGATCGTCGAGACCGGCACCCACGAGGAGCTCGTCGCCGCCGGAGGCCGGTACGCCGACCTCTGGGCGGCCTGGTCCGACAGCCGTCGCGCCCCCGCCGAGTGCGTCCCCCGCCCCGCGGGAGACCCCGCGGCCCTCGTCCCGCCGACGGTCTGATCCGAGGACACGACGAAGCCGCCCGCCGGGAGCGTTCCCGGCGGGCGGCTTCGTCGTGTGCGGGCGGGGTCAGCCCTGGTGGGCGGCGAGGCCGGCGGGGCGGAGGTCGATCCAGTGCGTCTCGACGTAGGCGAGGCAGGCGTCGCGGGTATCGTCACCGAAGACGGTGCGCCAGCCGGAGGGGACGGCGGCGAAGGCGGGCCAGAGCGAGTGCTGGTTCTCCTCGTTCACCAGGACCAGGAAGCGCGCCTGTGCGTCCTCGAAGGGGTTGGTCGTCATGAGTTCTCGCTCCTTGTGGAGGGGACGGGGAACAGCCGGGAGAGTGGCTGTCCGGGGTCGGCCGCCACCGTGCGCAGCAGGGCCTGGAGTTCGTCGGCGAGCCGGCGGGCCTTGGCCGCGCCGAGCCGACCGGTCGCGTGGATCAGGGCGCAGTGCACGGCTCCTTCGCCGCGGGGCTCGTGGAAGCTCAGCGTGAGGTCGGCGCGTGCAGGGCCGGTCGGGAGGGCCTCGAGCACACCGAGGCCGCCCTCCAGCAGGTCGACGTCGGCCTGTTCGTGGTGGACGACCATCACCTGGGGGCCTTCGGGCCGCAGCCCGGCGGCGCGGACGACCTCGTCGAAGGGGACCTCCTGGCGGTCGAGGGCGCTGAGGGTGGTCTCGCGTACGCGGCGCAGGAGTTCCGTGAACGTGGGGTCGCCCGCGGTGTCGGTGCGCAGGACGACGGTGTTGAGGAAGCAGCCGACGAGGTCGGCGAGCCGGTCGTCGGTGCGTCCGGCGACCATCGTGCCGACGGGGAGGTCGGTGCCGGCGCCGTGGGCGGTGAGCAGGGCGGCGAGGGCCGAGTGGAGGACCATGAACATGCTGGTGCCGGTGGCGGCGGCGAGCCGGTCGACGTCCGCGTGCAGGGTCTCGTCGAGGACGAACCCGACGTGTCCCGCCGCCTGGTGGCCGGCGGCGCCGTCCCGGACCGGCGCGGGCGCGTCGGCGGGCAGCGCGAGTTCGCGGGGTGCCCCGTGGAGCGTCCGCCGCCAGTGGGCGAGTTGGCGTCCGCCCCGGCTTTCGGGGTCGGCCAGGTCGCCGAGGACCTCGTGGGCCCAGCGGGTGTAGTCGGCGTAGGTCACCGGCAGCGGGGCCCAGCCGGGGGCGCGGCCCGCGGTGCGGGCGCCGTAGGCGGTGGTGAGGTCGCGCAGGAGCGGGACGACCGACCACTCGTCCGCGGCGAGGTAGTGCAGGCTGAGGACGACCGTCTGGGCGCCGTCGGGAGCGGTGAGCAGCCGGGCGCGGAGGGGCGCCTCCTGCTCCAGGTCCGGTGCCAGTGCGGTGAGTTCGGTGGCGCGGGCGTCGGGGTCGGGGCAGTGTTCGGTGGTGAGGACGGGGGCGGGGACGCCGCGGTGGACCGGTCGGCCGTCGTGCTCGGCGAAGGCCGTGCGCAGCGGTTCGTGGCGGTCGGTGACGTCGGCGAGGGCCGCGGTGAGGGCCTCGGCGTCGAGTCCGCCGGCCGACCGGAGGACCAGGGTGTGGTCGAAGCCGGGGCGGCGGCGGTGGCTCTGCCACTGCCAGCGCTGGACGGGCGCCGCGGGGCGTCCGTCGCGGTCGTCGGCCGCGGTGTCCCCGGGCCGCAGCGCGGGCCGCGCGGCGGCGGCGCCGTCGAGCTTGGCGGCGATGCCGGCGACGGTGAGCGCGTCGAAGACGTCCCGGATGCCCAGTTCGGCGCCGCATTCGGTGCGGATCCGGCCGAGCAGCCGCATCGCGGCCATGGAGTGGCCGCCGAGTTCGAAGAAGCTGTCGTGCACGCCGACGTCGTCGAGCCGGAGGATCTCGCGGAACAGGCCGGCGACGCGTTCCTGGGTGGCCGTCGCGGGGCGCGCGTCGCCGGTCATCCCGGACCAGTCGGGGGCGGGCAGCGCCCTGCGGTCCAGCTTGCCGTTGGGGGTGAGGGGCAGCGGGCCGGCGAGCGGGACGACGAGGGCGGGGACCATGTACGCGGGCAGGCGCCCGGCGAGGTGGGCCCGCAGCTCCCGCGGCTCGAGCCCGCCCGGGGTGCCGTGCCCGGTCTCGGGGACGGCGTAGCCGACGAGGCGGACGATGTCCCCGTCGCGGTCGGGCAGGACGGCGGCCTGGGCGACGGACGGGTGGGCGGCGAGCGCGGCCTCGATCTCCCCGAGCTCGATGCGGAAGCCGCGGATCTTCACCTGGGTGTCGACCCGGCCGAGGAAGTCCAGGTTGCCGTCGGCGCGCCAGCGGGCCCGGTCGCCGGTGCGGTACATCCGGGCGCCGGGGGCGCCGAAGGGGTCGGCGACGAACCGCTGCGCGGTGAGCCCGGGCTGCCCGAGGTAGCCGCGGGCGAGGCCGCGCCCGGCCACGTACAGCTCGCCGGCCACGCCGGGCGGCACGGGCCGCAGGTGCTCGTCGAGGACGTAGCAGCGCGTGTTGGGGTCGGGGCGGCCGATGGGGACCCGGCCGGGGACCCGGCCGCCGTGCTCGCGGGCGGGCCACAGGGTGGAGTTGACGGTCGCCTCGGTCAGTCCGTAGGCGCAGATCAGGTGGGCGGTGGCGCCGAACCGTTCGAAGAGGTCCGGCGGCACGGTCTCGGTGCCGACGAGGACGGTCGAGCCGTCGGGGAGGGCGCAGCCGGGCGGCAGCGCGGACATCAGCGACGGCGGCAGGATCATGTGGGTGATCCGCTGGTCGGCGAGGAAGTCGGTGAGGGCGGGGCCGGCGACCCTGGCCTCGTCGCCGACGAGGACGAGCCGGCCGCCGTGGCAGAGCGCCATGGCCAGTTCGAAGGCGAAGACGTCGAAGCCGATCGAGGCGAACTGGAGGACGTGGCTGTCACGGCGCAGGCCCATCCGGTCGACGGCGGTGGCGACCAGGCTGGCGATGCCCTCGTGCGGGACGACGACGCCCTTGGGGCGGCCGGTCGAACCCGAGGTGTAGATGACGTACGCGGCCTGGTCCAGGGCGGCCGGTGCGGCGCGCGGCGGGCCGGCGGGGCAGGCGTCGAGCGCGGCGACGGTCTCCGGGGCGTCGAGCAGGACCACGGGGACGCCGGTGACGTCAGGGATCTTCCCGGCGACGGACTCGGTGCCGACGACGACGGCCGTCCCCGAGTTCTCGATCATGTACGTGAGGCGGTCGCCCGGGTGGACCAGGTCGAGCGGGAGGAAGGCGGCGCCGAGCTTCAGGGCGGCGAGCACCGTGGCGACCATGTCCACCGAGCGCGGCACGGCGACGCCGACGACGCTCTCGGCACCGGCTCCGCGGGCGGCGAGCAGCCGGGCGATGCGGTCGGCGCGGGCGTCGAGGGCGGCGTACGTCACCTGCCGGGAGCGTTCGACGACGGCGACCGCGTCCGGGGTCTCGGCGACCCGGCGGGCGAAGAGCGCGGGGAAGGTCTCCTCGTCGACGGCGCGCGGCGGGCCGTTGAAGCCCTCGACGACCAGCCGCTCCTCCTCGTCGGTGAGGACGCGGGCCCGGGACAGCGGCCGGTCGGGGGCTTCGACGAGCGCCGTGACGAGCCGGCGGAGGCGGTCGCCGATGAGCCGGGCGGTCTCGGGGTCGAAGAGTTCGCCGGCGTACTCCAGGCGGCAGCCGAGGGAGTCGGCGCGGCCGTCGGCGGAGGTGTGCTCGGTGAAGCTGAACACGAGGTCGAACTTGGCGGTGCCGACCCGGTGGGGCAGGTACCGCGCCCGGAGGCCCGGCAGCCGCAGCTCGTCCCCGGTGCGGACGTGGTGGCCGACCATCACCTGGAAGAGCGGGTTGCGGGAGAGGGAGCGGGTGGGGTTGATCGTCTCCACGACGGCCTCGAAGGGCACGTCGGCGTGGGAGAACGCGGCGAGGTCGGTGGCGCGGACCCGGGCGAGCAGTTCGGTGAAGGTGGGGTCGCCGCCGAGGTCGGTGCGCAGGACCAGGGTGTTGACGAAGAAGCCGACCAGTTCGTCGAGGGCCTCGTCGCCGCGGCCCGCGATGGGCGCGCCGAGCGGGATGTCGGTGCCGGCGCCGAGGCGGTGGAGGAGGGCGGCCACGGCCGCGTGGACCACCATGAACATGCTGGCGCCGGCGTCGCGGGCGAGCCGCCTGAGTCCCTCGTGGACCTCGGGGTCGAAGGCGATGTCGACCTCGGCCCCGGCGAAGGTGGGCCGGGCCGGGCGCGGCCGGTCGGTGGGCAGGTCCAGCTCCTCGGGGGCGCCGGCCAGGGCGCTCCGCCAGTGGGCGAGCTGGCGGGCGGCGAGGCTGGTCCCGTCGGCCGGGTCGCCGAGGAGGCGCTGCTGCCAGAGGGCGTAGTCGGCGTACTGGACGGGCAGCGGCGCCCAGTCGGGGGCGGTGCCGGCGAGGCGTGCCGTGTAGGCGGTGGTCAGGTCGCGCAGGAAGGGGCGGTCGGACCACTCGTCGGTGGTGATGTGGTGGAGGAGGAGGACGACGACATGGTCGTCGGGGGCGAGCTCCACGACGGTGGCGCGGAGGGGCGGTTCGGTGGCGAGGTCGAAGGGCCGGCGGACGGCGGCGTCGACGATGCCGGGCACCGCGTCCTCGGCGGCGCGCAGGTGCTCGACGGGCACGGGGGCGGAGCCGGGGGGCAGGATGCGCTGGTGGGCCTGGCCGTCGTGCTCGGCGACGAGCGTGCGCAGGGCCTCGTGCCGGTCGGTGACGTCGCCGAGCGCGCGTTCCCAGGCGGCGCGGTCGAAGGCGCCGGTCAGCCGCAGGACGAGCGGGAAGTTGTAGGCGGCCGAGGTGCACTCGATCTGCTGGACGACCCAGAGCCGCTGCTGGGCGTGGGAGAGCGGGAGTCCGCCGGCGGGGGCGTCGGCGGCCGTGCGGGCGGTCAGGGCGGGGCGGGCGGCGCCGCGCGAGGCGGCGGCGCGCTCCAGGAGCTCGGCGACGGTGGGCGCCTCGAAGAGGTCGCGGATGGCCAGTTCGGCGTCGAGCGCGGTGCGGGCGCGGCTGACGAGCCGGGTGGCGAGCAGCGAGTGGCCGCCGAGGTCGAAGAAGTCGGCGTCGATGCCGACGCTGCCGGAGGGCAGGCCGAGGACCTCGGCGAACAGCGCGCAGAGCGTCTCCTCGCGCGGCGTGCGGGGGGCGCGGCCCGCGCCGGTGCCGGTGAGGTCGGGGGCGGGCAGGGCCCGGGTGTCGAGCTTTCCGTTGACGGTCAGCGGCAGGGTGGCGACGGTCATGATGGCGGCCGGGACCATGTAGTCGGGGAGCCGGGACCTGAGGTGGTCGCGCAGCCTGCGGACGGCCTCCTCGTCCCGTCCCGCGGCGCCGTCGCCCGGTGTGCCCCGGCCGGCCGCGGCCCCCCTGCCGTCCTCCGGTACGACGTAGCCGACCAGGCGCTTGGTCCCGGCGTGCGGGTGGACGACGACGGCGGCGTGGGCGACCTCGGGGTGGTCGGCGAGGGCGGTGGCGATCTCGCCGAGCTCGACGCGGTGGCCGCGGATCTTGACCTGGTCGTCGGTGCGGCCGAGGAAGTCGAGCAGGCCGTCGGGCCGCTGCCGTACGAGGTCCCCGGTGCGGTACATGCGTGCGCCGGGTTCGCCGAACGGGTCGGCGACGAACCGCTCGGCGGTCAGGCCGGGCCGGTCGTGGTAGCCGCGGGCGAGTCCGGTGCCGGCGATGTACAGCTCGCCGGGGCAGCCCGGCGGGACCGGGCGGAGCAGCGTGTCGAGGACGTGGGCGCGGGTGTTGCGGATGGGCCTGCCGACGGTCGGGGTGGCGCTGTCGGCGGTGGAGCCGCCGAGCGTGTTGATCGTGTACTCGGTGGGGCCGTACAGGTTGTAGCCGTAGGTGTCCTCGGTACGGCGCAGCCGCGACCAGACCGTGTCGGACACGGCCTCGCCGCCGAGCAGGACGAGGGCGGGGCGGTGCTTCCCGGCGGCCGCGTCCCGGTCGAGCAGGCCCTCCTCGATGAGCAGCTGGGCGTAGGTGGGCGTCACGTTGACGACGTCGACGCGGTGCTCGTCGCAGTAGGCGACGAGGGCCTCGGCGTCGCGGCGGAGCTCCTCGTCGCAGACGTGGACCTCGTGGCCCTCGACGAGCCAGAGCAGCTCCTCCCACGACATGTCGAAGGCGAAGGAGACGGTGTGGGCGATGCGCAGCCGCCGTCCGCCGGCCGAGGCGATGGCCGGGTCGAAGATCTCCTTCTGGTGGTTGAGCTGCATGTTCGTCAGTCCCCGGTAGGGGGTGACGACGCCCTTGGGGCGGCCGGTCGAGCCGGACGTGTAGATGACGTAGGCGGGGTGCTCCAGGCGTCCGGGGACGCCGCGGGCGAAGGCGGGACGTTCGGCGTCGGTGACGTCGTCCCCGGGAAGCGCGGCGAGCGCGGCGGCCACGGCCGGGTCGTCGAGCAGCAGTTCGGGGGCGACGGGGCCGTCGCCGCCGCGCAGGGCCGGGGCGACGGCGGTCGTGGAGACCAGGCAGAGCGGACCGGTGTCCTCGGCCATCAGCCGGAGCCGGTCGGCGGGGTGGTCGAGGTCGAGCGGCAGGTAGGCCGCGCCGGTGCGCAGCACGGCGAAGAGCGCGGCCACCATCTCGATGGACCGGGGCAGCGCGAGCGCGACCACCGTCTCGGGGCCGGCGCCGCGGGCGAGCAGCAGCCGGGCGAGCCGGTTGACCTGGGCGTCGAGTGCGGCGTACGTGAGGGCGCGGTCGCCGAAGACCAGGGCGACGGCGTCGGGGGTGCGGGCGACCTGGGCCGTGAGCATGTCGGCGACGGTCTCGTCCGGGACCTCCTCGCGTCCGGCCGCCCGGCCTGCGGCGAGCGCGGCCTGCTCCGCGGGCAGCAGCAGGTCGACGGAGGCGGCCCGGTAGGAGGTGGCGGCCGGGCCGTCGAGGGCCTCGCCGATGCGGTCCAGGACGGTGGTGAACCGGGCGAGGACCGTGGTGGCCTCCGCGGCGGAGAAGAGGTCGGGCCGGGCGGCGAGCGTCACCTTCAGCCGGGTGCCGGGGGTGACGATGAGGGTGAGCGGGAAGTGCGTGCCGTCGACGTTGGACACGCCGGTGATGCCGTGCCGCTCCCGGAGCGCCGCCGCCCGGTCCTCGCCGTCGGCGGACCGGAGGACGAAGAGCGTGTCGAAGAGCCTGCGGTGGCCGGTCTGCTGCTGGAGGGTGCCGAGGCCCACGTACTCGTACGGCATGACGGAGGCGCGTGCGGCCTGTGTCCGGTGCAGCAGGTCGAGCAGCGGTTCCTCGGGGGTGAGGGAGACGCGGGCGGGGACGGTGTTGAGGAACATGCCGATGATGCCGGCGACCTTCGGTACGTCCGCCGGGCGTCCGGCGACGGCCGTGCCGAAGGCGACGTCGGCGCGGCCGGTCATGGCCGAGAGGACCAGCCCCCAGGCGGCGTTGAGGACGGTGTTCAGGGTGAGGCCGTGGCGGCGGGCGAGGCCGCGCAGCCGGTCGCTGCTCTCCCGGCTGAGGAGGGCGTCGTGGTCGACGGGGATGACGGGGCCCGCGTCGCGGCCGGCCGGCGCGACCAGGGTGGGGTCGTCGAAGCCGGCGAGCGCCTCGCGCCAGGTGTCCAGGGCGGCCGTCGTGTCCTGGGCGTCCAGCCAGGCCAGGTAGTCGCGGTACGAGCCGGGCGCCTCGAGCCCGGTGGCGTCGCCGGCCCGCTCGTACAGCGTGAAGAGCTCCTCCAGGAACAGCCAGGCGGACCAGCCGTCCCACAGGATGAGGTGGTGGGTCAGGACGAGCCGGTCGCGGCCGTCGCCGAGCCGGATGAGGAGGAGACGGCACAGCGGGACCGAGGAGAGGTCGAAGCGCCGCCTGCGGTCGGCGGCGAGCAGCTCCTCCACGCGGGTGCGGCGCTCCTCGGCCGGGAGCCCCGACAGGTCGGCCTCGACGAGCGGGATCTCGGCGCCGTCGGCGATGAACTGCACCGGGCGGGGCAGTCCGTCGCCGGTGAACCCGGCGCGCAGGCCGGTGTTGCGGTCGAGGAGGGTCCGGCAGGCGGCCCGCAGCCGGTCGGCGTCGACGCGGCGGTCGAAGTCCAGGGTCTCCTGCGACTGGTAGACGTCGAGCGCGTCTCCCGCGTCGTAGCCGGCGTGGAAGTACATGCCCTCCTGGAGCGGGGAGAGCGGCCAGACGTCCGTCACGGGGAGCCCGGCGGCGGCCGCGACCCGGTCCCGCTCCTCCGCGGTGAGGACGAGTCCGCCGAGGGGGGCGGGGGCCGGCGGTTCGGGCGGCGCGGCGGCGGTCAGCTGGTCGAGCAGGGCCCGGAGGGCGGGGTCGACGGCGGCGCCGGACTGCTGCTGGAGGGCGAGGACGGCCTGGAGGGCGGCGGCGGCCTGGCCCGCGTCGGAGGCGGAGACGGTCACGCCGTCCTGGTTCACGGGTACCTCGGGTGTCTGGGGGGTCGGTCGGGGGGCGGGGGGCGTGCCGGCCCGGTCCGCGCGTGCGGCGGCCTCGGCGAGGGCGGCGGGGGTGCGGTGGACGAACACGTCGCGCGGGCTCAGCGTCATCCCGTGCTCCCGGGCCCGGGTCGCGACGACGATCGAGGTGAGGCTGTCGCCGCCGAGGACGAAGAAGTCGTCGTCGGCGCCGATCCCGGCCACGCCGAGGACGTCGGCGAAGACCGCGCACAGGGCGTGCTCGCGGGCGTCGGCCGGGGCCCGGCCGCCCTCCTGCGGCACGCGTGCGGGCGAGGGCAGCGCGTTCTGGTCGAGCTTCCCGCTGGGGGTCAGCGGCAGGGCGTCGAGGACGACGACGGCGGCCGGCACCAGCGGGGCGGGCAGGGTTCCGGCGAGGGCCGCGCGCAGCGCCTCGCCGTCGGCGGCGGTGCCCGGTTCCGGGACGGCGTAGCCGACGAGGGCTCCGTCGCGGACGGTCACCGCCGCGCGGACGACGCCGGGGAGGGCCGCGAGGGCGGCCTCGATCTCGCCCGGCTCGATGCGGTTGCCCCGGATCTTGACCTGGCGGTCGGTGCGGCCGAGGTACTCGACGGCACCGTCGGCGCGGCGGCGCACGAGGTCCCCGGTGCGGTACATCCGCTCCCCCGGCGCGCCCGACGGGTCGGCCACGAACCGCTCGGCGGTCAGCGCGGGCCGCCCGTGGTAGCCCCGGGCGAGCTGGACGCCCGCGAGGTACAGCTCGCCGGGCACGCCGTCCGGCACCGGGCGGAGGAACGGGTCGAGGACGTGCAGGCGGGTGTTCCAGACGGGGCGGCCGATGGGGACCGCGGGCTCGTCGGCCCCCTCGTACGGGAAGTACGTGACGTCCACCGCGGCCTCGGTGGGTCCGTACAGGTTGTGCAGCGGCACGGGCGCCCGGCCGGAGCGTGCGGTCAGCTCCGACCAGCGACGGGCGTCGGCGCCGCCGAGCGCCTCGCCGCTGCAGAACACCCGGCGCAGGCTCGCCGCCCACCGGGGGTCGCCGGGGACGGCCTCCCGCGCCCGCACGAACGCGGCGAGCATCGAGGGCACGAAGTGCGCGGTGGTGACGCCCCGTTCCTCGATCAGCCGGGCCAGTCGGTCCGGGTCCCGGTGGGCGTCGGGGCGGGCGAGGACGACCGTGGCGCCCTCGACGAGCGCCCAGAAGAACTCCCACACGGACACGTCGAAGCTGGACGGCGTCTTCTGCAGGACCCGGTCGTCGGCGGTGAGTCCGTACTCGCCCTGCATCCAGGCCAGCCGGTTGACGATGGCCCGGTGGGTGACGGCGACGCCCTTGGGGCGCCCGGTGGAGCCTGAGGTGTAGATGAGGTACGCGGGGTGGTCGGGTCCCGCCGCGGCGGCGCCCGTGTCCCGCTCCTCCGGCGCGTCCGGTTCCGCCGGACCGACGACGAGGCGGGCGAGGCCCGGGACGTCGGGCAGCCGGCCGGCGGCCGCGTCGGTCGTCACGACGGTCCCGGCGCCCGAGTCGGCGAGCATGAACGCGACCCGGTCGGCCGGGTAGTCGAGGTCGACGGGCAGATAGGCGGCGCCCGCCTTGAGGACGCCGAGGAGGGACACCATCAGCTCGGCGGAGCGCGGCACCGCGACGGCGACGTACTCCTCGGGCCCGGCGCCGTGCGCGCGCAGGCGCCGGGCCAACCGCTCGGCGCGGCGGTCGAGTTCCGCGTAGGTGAGGGTGGTGTCCTCGAAGACGACGGCCGGGGCGTGCGGGGTGGCGGCGACCCGTGCGGCGAAGAGCGAGACGATCGTCGCGTCGGGCAGCGGGCGCGCCGTGGCGTTGAGCGCGGCGAGGTGTCCGCGCTCGCGGTCGGAGAGCAGGTCGGTGCGGCCCACGGCGCGGTCGGGATCGGCGAGCAGGGTCCGCAGCAGCGACTCGAACCGGCCCGCGAGGACGGCGACGGCGACCCGGTCGAGCCGGGCGGCGTCGTGCTTGAACCGCAGCAGCAGGCCGTCGGCGCCGGGTTCGACGACGAGCGCGAGGGGGTAATGGACGGCGTCGAAGACCTCGACGCCGGTGATCCGCAGCTCCTCGGTCTCCTCCCGCCCCGTCTCGCCGGTCGCCGGAGCGGCGGCCGGGTGGTTCTCCAGGACCACGAGGGTGTCGAAGAGTTCGCCGCCGCCCACGACCCGCTGGATGTCGGCGAGCCCGAGGTGCTGGTGGTCGAGGAGGGCGGCGTGTTCGTCCTGGACGCGTCGCAGCAGGCCGGTGAGCGACTCCTCGGCCCGCAGGGTCACCCGGGCCGGCACGGTGTTGACGAACAGGCCCACGGCCGATTCCAGTCCGGCGACCTCGGTGGTCCGCCCGGAGACGGTGGTGCCGAAGACGACGTCGCGGCTGCCGGTGAGCCCGCCGAGGAGGAGTCCCCACAGGCCGTGCAGCACGGTGCCGAGCGTCAGGCCCTGGCGGCGGGCGTAGGCGGCGAGCGCGTCGGAGAGCTCCCGGGGCAGCCGGGTGTCCACGCGCTCCGGCGCGGCGGCGGCCCCCTCCTCCGGGGGTGCCGGGGCGAGGCGGGTGGGGCCGTCGAGACCGTCGAGAGCGCGGCGCCACGCCTCGCGCGCCGCGTCCCGGTCCCGGCCGGCGAGCCAGGCCAGGTACGGCTCCGGGGCGACGGGCTCCGGCAGCGCGGCGGTGTCCCGGTGGGCGGCGGTGAGTTCGCGCAGCAGGACGGCGACGGACCAGCCGTCGGCCACGATGTGGTGGAGGGTGAGGAGCAGCCGGTGGCGCTGCCCGTCCCTGACGAGGGTGGCGCGCAGGAGCGGCGGCCGGTCGAGGGCGAACGGTGCGGCGCGGTCGGCGCGCAGGAGCTCGTCGAGTCCGGTGTCCCCGGTGTCGGCCTCGCGCCAGGGCAGCGTCACGCGGTCCGCGAAGCGCTGGACGACCTCGCCGCCGGGCAGCTGGTGGAAGGAGGCGCGGAGCAGGGGGTGGCGGTCGAGGAGGAGCTGGAGGGAGCGGCGCAGCCGGTCCGGGTCGACGGGGCCCGTGAGGTCGAGCAGTTCCTGGACGAGGTAGAGGTCCCCGGCGCCGCCGTCGTAGCGCGCGTGGAAGAAGAAGCCCTCCTGGAGCGGGGAGACGGGCAGGGCGTCCGGGTCGAGGGCGGCGCGGTGCGCGGGGGCGGCGTCGGGGGTGCGGGCGACGCGGGCGAGCGCCGCCACGGTCCGGTGCCGGAACACCTCGCGCGGGGTGAGCGCCAGTCCGGCGGCGCGGGCGCGGTTGACCAGCTGGAGGGCGACGATGCTGTCGCCGCCGAGTTCGAAGAAGCTGTCGTGGACGCCGACGGAGGGCAGGCCGAGGACGTCGGCGAAGAGCGCGGCGAGCGCGGTCTCGGCCGGGGTGCCGGGGGCGTCCGCGCCGGCCGCGGCGGTCCACCGGGGCTCGGGCAGGTCCTTGGCCGCGAGCTTGCCGTTGGGCGTCAGCGGGAGCGGCCGGTCGAGGACGACGACGGCGGAGGGCACCATGGGGTCGGGCAGGGTGGCGGCGACGTGGGCGCGCGCTGCGGTCACCGCGGCCTCGGCGTCCGCACCGCCCTCCTCGGGGACGAGGTAGGCGACGAGGCGCTTGACGTCGCGGTGGTCCTCGCGGGCGAGGACGGCGGCCTGCGCGATGCCGGGGCAGGCCATGAAGACGCTCTCGACCTCGCCCGGTTCGATGCGGTGGCCGCGGATCTTGATCTGGCCGTCGGCCCGGCCGAGGAACTCCAGGTTGCCGTCGGCGCCCCAGCGGACGCGGTCGCCGGTGCGGTACATCCGGGCGCCGGGCGGTCCGTAGGGATCGGCGACGAACCGCTCGGAGGTCAGTCCGGGGCGTCCCAGGTAGCCGCGCGCGAGGCCGCGCCCGGCGACGTACAGCTCGCCCTCGGCGCCGACGGGCGCGGGGCGCAGGGCCGTGTCGAGCACGTAGGCGCGGGTGTTGGGGTCGGGGCGGCCGATGGGCGCGGGGCCCGGCCGGGCGGGGTCGGCGGGCCAGAGGGTGGAGTTGACGCTGGCCTCGGTGAGTCCGTACGCGACGACGACCCGGACGCGGCCCTCCCAGCGGGCGATGAGCTCGGCGGGGACGGCCTCGGTGCCGACGACGAGTACGGCGCCCTCGGGCAGTGCGCACTCGGGGGGCAGCGCCGAGACGAGCGA
The DNA here is from genome assembly GCF_055584185.1 of Streptomyces sp. NPDC104202. Lineage (NCBI taxonomy): Bacteria > Bacillati > Actinomycetota > Actinomycetes > Kitasatosporales > Streptomycetaceae > Streptomyces > Streptomyces sp. NPDC104202. The sequence goes on from NZ_JBVJMN010000029.1 coordinate 55,079, forward strand.
CGGCGGCAGGATCATGTGGGTGGCGCCGTGGCGTGCGATGTAGTCGGTGAGCGCGGGGCCGGCGACGCGGCGCTCGGCGGGGACGAGGACGAGCCGGCCGCCGACGCACAGGGACATGATCAGGTCCCACACGGTCACGTCGAACCCGACCGAGGCGAACTGCACGACCCGGCTGTCGGCGGTGATGCCGATCCGGTCGGTCGCGGTGGCGACGAGGCTGCCGACGCCGTCGTGCGGCACGACGACGCCCTTGGGGCGGCCGGTGGAGCCGGAGGTGTAGATGACGTACGCGGCCCCGTCGAGGGGAATGTCCACCTGCGGCGCGGTGTCCGGCTGGGCCCCGCGGGCCCGGGCGGTGGCGGGGTCGTCGAGCAGCAGGAGGGTGACGTCGTCGGTCCGCGGCAGCTCGCCGGCGAGGGCGCGCACGGTGAGGACGGTGCGGGCGCCGGAGTCGTCGAGCATGTGGGCGAGCCGGTCGGCGGGGTGGTCGGCGTCCAGGGGCAGATAGGCCGCGCCGGTCTTCATCACGGCGAGGAGGGCGACCACGAGCTCGGGCGTGCGGGGCAGGGCGACGCCGACGACGTCGCCGGGTCCGGTGCCGCCGGCCGCGAGGAGCCGGGCGAGGCGGTTGGCGGCGGCGTCGAGCGCGGCGTAGGTGAGCTCCTCGTCCTCGCAGACGAGGGCGACGGCGTCGGGGGTGCGGCGGACCTGGCGCGCGAAGGCGGCGGGCCAGGAGAGCTCCTCGACCTCGCGCGGGGCGACGCCGAACTCCTCCAGGACGAGGGCGCGTTCGGCCTCGGTGGTGAGGTCTATGTGGCCGAGCGGGCGGTCGGGGTCGTCGACGAAGGCGTCGAGGAGGGCGAGGAAGCGTCGGCCGTGGTCGCCGAGCGCGGTCTCGTCGCAGACGTCGGCGTCCGCGTCGAGGTGGAGGGTGACCTGCCGGCCGTCGGGGGTCTCCGCGAAGCCGAACGCCAGGTCGCTGACGGGTCCGAGCCATTCGGGGCGCAGGGCGGCCTCGTGGTCGGCGAACCGCAGGCCGTCGGTGCGGGGCTGGATGTTGACGGTGGGGCCGACGAGCTCCGGTACGCCGTCGACGAGGCCCAGGTCCTTGGCGAGGTCCTCGGCGCGGTAGCGGCCGTGGGCGACGGCGTCGGCGATCGCGGTGGCCGTCTGCGCCAGGAGGGCGGCGACGGTCGTGGCGGGGCGGACCGTCAGCCGCAGCGGGACGATGTTGGACAGCATGCCGGGGACGGCCGCGGACACCTCGTCGTGGCGGGCGGTGACGGGCAGGCCGAGGACGAGGTCCGGCGCGCCGGTGACGCGGTGGAGGTAGGCGGCGACGGCCGCGGCCAGGACGCGGGACGGCCGGACGCCGGCGGCGCGGGCGGTGGCGCGCAGCCGGTCCAGGGTCCGGGCGGGGAGGTCGGCGCTGTGCCGCAGTCGGCGGGTCATCGGGGCGGCGGCCCGCTCGACGAGCCGGACCGGCTCGGAGCGTCCGGCCATGCGCCCGGCCCACCAGGCCCGGTCCTCGGCGTGTCGCTCGGAGGCGCGGTACTCCTCGTCGGCGGCGACGAGCCGGGCGAGGGAGCGGCCGTGGACGGCGGGGGCCCGCTCCCCCAGGGTGTAGAGCTCGCCGGCCCGGCGGGTGAGGAGGGTGACGCCCATGCCGTCGACGGCGATGTGGTGGTGGCGCTGGGCCCAGAGGACCCGTTCGTCGGAGAGGCGGAGCAGCGCGTGGGCGGTGAGCGGCTCCTGCGCGAGGTCGACGGGCCGGTCACGGTCCGCGGCGATCCACGCGGCGGCGGCCTCCTCGGGGTCGGCGGACCCGCGCAGGTCGACGACGCGGACGTCGACGGGCCGGGCCCGGGGCAGCTGGCGCGGTCCGTCGTCACCGGAGACGACGGACACCCGGAGGCACTCGGTCTCCTCGACGGCCCGGCGGACGGCCGCGGCGAGGCGGTGCAGGTCGATCGCGGCGCCGTCCGCACCGTCGGTGGTGCCGCGTCTGAGGTCGAGCGTGTAGACGATGTTGTAGGCGGAGCTGTCCGGATCCATCTGCTGGGCCAGCCAGATGCCGGCCTGCCCTCCGGTGAGGGCGGTCCCGGCGGTCGACACCCGGTCCGACTCGACGTCAAACATCGTACGAAGTGGCCTTTCCCTGGTGGTGCGTCGATGGGGGCCCTGCGGGGCGGGCGGACCCCCCCGCGGAACCGTGCGTCACTTGATCGCCGAGAGGAGCGGCTCGATCTCGTCGAGGGCGTACGGGATCGACAGGACGGTGTTGAAGGAGAACGCGGCGCCGATGTCGGGTCCCTGGTAGGGCACGAACAGGTCGCGCTTCTCCTGGCTGACCTTCAGCTTCCTGTAGAGCGGTTCGGCCTTGATGCGGTCGTCGGCCTCGGTGCTGGAGGTGACCCAGACGAGCCGGTCGACGTCGAGGACGTTCAGCTTCTCGGCGCTGAGTTCGGCCGCGTTCCACCCCGGCTTGGCGAGGGTGTCGATCTCGGGCTTCAGCGTGAAGCCGAGCCCGGCGAAGAAGATCGCCTTGGGGTCGGTCCTGGTGAACGCCGAGTACTTGCCGGCCTCGAAGCTGTCGGCGACGGCGAGGGTCTTGCCGGAGAACTCGGGGTGCTTGTCCCTTACGGCCTTGAAGCGGGCGTCGATGTCCGCGATCAGCTTCTCGGTCTCGGCGTCCTTGCCGAGCGCCTTGCCGATCTGCCGGGTCATGACCTGCCACGGGGCTCCGTAGTCGGGGTGCTCCTCGGGCTGGGCGACGACCTTGGTGAACTTGGACAGCGTGTCGTACTGCTCCTTCTTCATCCCCGAGTACTGGGCGATCACGAGGTCGGGCTTGAGCGCCGCGATCTTCTCGATGTTGTACTCGTCGCGCTCGCCGACGATCTCGGGCTTCGTGCCGCCCCACTTGTCCTTGGTCCACGGCCACTTGCCGTAGGGGTCCTCCTTGAACCAGTCGACGGCGCCGACCGGCTTGACGCCGAGCGCGAGCACCGCGTCCTGGTCGGAGAGGCCGAGCGTGACGATCGTCTTCGGCTCCTTGTCGATCGTCGTGGTGCCGTACTTGTGCGTGACGGTCACCGGGAAGGCGGCGGGCGCGCCGTCGGCCGGGGCGGGAGCCGAGGACGGGGTGCCGGATTCGGCCTGGTCACCGCCGCCTCCGCAGGCGGCGAGGGCGAGCGCCGCGACGGTGACGACGGCCAGCCGGGGGGCGGATCTGGCGAATCGCGCCAGTACGGGAGGTGCACCAGTGGACACGGACGTTCCTTTCACGGGGATTCACAGTGCGTGCCGCGTCGGCCGGGCACGACGGAGCGGCCCGGCGGGGCGCGGGGGGTGGTGCGTGGGGGGTGGCGGTCGAGGGGCGCGCGGTGCGGGGCGCGCCGGGTGGGAGCCAGGGGGTGTCGTGTCGATCAGGCCGGATCAGGGAGCGGGGCCCGGTGCCCGGGGTCTCCCCGGGGCCGAGGGGACGGATCGCAAGGCGGAGGAGGGAGTCATGGCGGAGGAGCCATGCCGACCGACGACGACGACGCGAGCCGCGGCACCAGGCGTCGCGCGCCCGGCGTGATCGGCACGACGCCCCCTAGCGCGGGGTGCCGACGCCGTCGGGGACCGGGCGGGCCTGCTCGGGGACCGGGGCGCTGCGGCGGTCGAGCACCGAGCCGAGGATCTCGCCGACGCGGACGGCGGTGTTGGAGAGCAGGGACGACGTGATGCCGTGGGTGTGCTCCGTGCCGCCCTGGAGGTAGATGCCGCACCGCAGTTCGGGATCGGTGGCGAGCCGGTAGTCGCGCTCGACGAGGAGGCGGCCGTGCGCGTCGCGGCGGCAGCGGCCGGCGACGTCGCCGAGGAGGCCGACGGGGTCGGCGGGACTGTATCCGGTCGCCAGGACGACCACGTCGGCGTCGAGGACCGTCTCCTCGCCGCTGACGAGGGAGGTGACGGAGGCGCGGACCCGGTCGGGGCCGTCCTCGACGCCGGTGAGCCGGGAGACGTTGAGGAAGCGGAGGCGCTCGGTGCCGAGGACCTTCTCCTGGTACGACTGCCGGTAGAGGTCGTCGATGAGGTCGATGTCCACCACGGAGTAGTTGGTGTTGCCGTGGTAGTCCATCAGCTTGCGCTTGATGTCGTCGGGGGCGCTGAAGTACGCGTCGACCGCGTCGGGGTCGAAGATCCGGTTGGCGAAGCCGCTGTCGTCGGCGGGGCTGTAGCCGTAGCGGGAGAAGACGGCGCAGATCTCGGCGCCGGGGAAGCGGCGGTGGAGGTAGGCGACGTTCTCGGCGGCGCTCTGTCCGGCGCCGACGACGACGAACCGCTCGGGGTCGGTGCCCTCCAGGCCGTCGACCTTGGCGAGCAGGTCGGAGTTGTGCCAGACGCGGTCGCTCCGCTCGATGCCGTCGGGCAGGCGGGGGCGCAGGCCCGTGCCGAGGACGAGGTTGCGGGCGCGGTGGACGACGAGTTCGTCGCCGGCGCGGGCGGTCACCTCCAGGTACTCCACGGCGCCGTCCTGGAGGACCGGTTCGACGGAGATGATCTCGTGGCCGTACGAGACCATGTCGTCGACCTTCGCCGCCGCCCACTCGAAGTAGTCGTGGAACTCGACGCGGAGCGGGAAGAGGTTCTTGTGGTTGACGAAGTCGATCAGCCGGCCCCTGCTCTGCAGGTAGCAGAGGAAGCTGTACTCGCTGGCGGGGTTCCGCAGGGTCACCAGGTCCTTGAGGAAGGACACCTGCATGGTCGCGTCGTCGATCAGCATGCCTCGGTGCCAGCCGAAGCACGCCTGCCGCTCGAAGAAGTGGGCGGTGACGGCCTCCTCCCGGCCGACGCGGGCGTTGTGCTCGCTGAGCGCCAATGCCATGGCCACGTTGGACGGGCCGAAGCCGATGCCAATGAGGTCGTGGACCAGAGGGGTGTCACCAGGATGGACCTGCGACATGTCACTCCCATCGTGCGGGCCGTCTGTGGGGCGTGTGGGGGAACGGGACACCGGGCACACCGATGACGGCGGCCGACCCGAACTTAGGTAAAGCTAACCTCATCTGACGGGGACTGTCGACAGGGCAACGGGAGTCGGAATTCAGCCAATGGCTGTGAACGCCCTTGAAAAGACGCCTAGTTGCCAACTTAGGTAAGCCTTGCTTAACTTGCCGTCGTTGCCACCCCCATCCGAGGAGGAAGCCCATGCGGGTCGTCATGTTCGGCTATCAGACCTGGGGCCATCGGACCCTCCGAGCGCTCCTGGACTCCGAACACGACGTCGTGCTGGTGGTCACCCACCCCCGGAGCGAGCACGCCTACGAGAAGATCTGGAGCGACTCGGTCGCCGACCTGGCCGCGGAGCACGACGTCCCCGTCGTCATCCGCAACCGGCCCGACGACGAGGAGCTGTTCCTCCGGCTCAAGGAGGCGGATCCGGACATCATCGTGGCCAACAACTGGCGCACGTGGATCCCGCCGCGGATCTACACCCTGCCGCGGCACGGCACCCTGAACGTCCACGACTCGCTGCTGCCCGCGTACGCGGGCTTCTCCCCGCTGATCTGGGCCCTGATCAACGGCGAGACGGAGGTGGGCGTGACGGCCCACATGATGGACGAGGTGCTCGACGCGGGCGACATCGTCGGGCAGCGGGCGGTCGCCGTCGGACCCACCGACACCGCGACCGACCTCTTCCACAAGACGGTCGACCTCATCGCCCCCGTCACCATCGGCGCCCTCGACCTGATCGCCTCCGGCCGGACCGACTTCACCCCGCAGGACCGGTCCCGGGCGAGCTTCTTCCACAAGCGCGCCGAAGAGGACATCCGGATCGACTGGAACTGGCCGGCGGACGTCCTCGAACGCCTGGTCCGCGCCCAGTCGGCGCCCTATCCGGCCGCCTTCACCCACCACCGCGGCAAGCGCCTGGAGATCCTCTCGGCCGTCGTCTCCACCGGCCGTTACGGCGGCACCCCGGGCCGCGTGTTCTACCGCGAGGGCGACGGGGTGGTGATCGTCGCCGGCGCCGACGCCCGGACCGGCCGCAACCACGGCCTGGCCGTCACCCGCGTGCGGACCGAGGACGGCCGCGAACTCCCCGCGACCGAGTACTTCACTTCCATGGGCGGCTACCTCACCGGCCGCCCCTGACCCCGAGGAAACCCATGCGTACCGCACGGCCCAGGCACTACCTCATGTGCCGGCCCACCCACTTCGACGTGGTCTACTCCATCAACCCCTGGATGGACCCTGCGAAGCCCGTCGACACCCCCCTGGCCATCGCCCAGTGGGAGAAGCTGCGCGAGGTCTACCTGAGCCTCGGGCACACCGTCGACACCATCGACCCCGTCCCCGGCCTCCCCGACATGGTCTTCGCCGCCAACGGCGCCACCGTCGTCGACGGACGCGCCCTGGTCGCCCGCTTCCGCGACGCCGAACGCATCGCGGAGGGCCCGGCCTACCACGCCTGGCTGCGGGACAACGGCTTCCCCGACCTGCGTACCGCCGGGGTCGTCAACGAGGGCGAGGGCGACTACCTGCTCGCCGGCGAGTGGCTGCTCGCGGGGACCGGCTTCCGCAGCGACCCCCGCTCCCACGACGAGGCGCAGGAGTTCTTCGGGCGCCCCGTCATCGGGCTGACGCTCGTCGACCCGCGCTACTACCACCTGGACACCGCCCTCGCGGTCCTCGACGAGACGACGGTCGCCTACTACCCGGCGGCCTTCTCGCCCGGCAGCCTCGCGGTGCTGCGGCGGCTCTTCCCGGACGCCGTCATCGCCACGGAGGAGGACGCGGCGGTCTTCGGCCTCAACGCCACCTCGGACGGCCGCAACGTCGTCCTGCCCCACAACGCCACGGCGCTGACCGAGCAGTTGCGCGAGCGGGGCTTCCACCCCGTCGGCGTGGACCTCTCGGAGCTCCTCAAGGCCGGCGGCAGCGTCAAGTGCTGCACGCTGGAGCTGCGTACGGCCGCCTGAACCGACGTGCCCCGGACGGTCCCGGGGCACGTCGCCGGCGTGTCTCCGACGCACCGGCCGGACCCCTAGGAAGAGTTGATGGATCAGCCGGTCGTCTCCGGTACGGCGCACGACGCGTCGGGCAACCGCTTCACCCTCGTCGGCATCTCCAGCGTGCCGACCGACTGGGCGGACGTCTTCAGAGCCCTGGCGGGCACCGACCTGTCCCCGGGACCGGTCCCCGGCGCCGCTCCACCGGAGCCGGCCGAGCCGGCCGAGCCCGGCCCGGCGCAGCCCCCGAAGCCGGTGCGGACGCCGCCGCCGAGCGTGCTCGACCTCAACGCCTACCTGATGTCGGCCGTCGGCAAGGCGGCGCGCCGCAGGCTCACCGACGCGCTCGCCGCCCGGGGGTTACGCCTCTGGCACCTGACCGTCCTGACCCTGCTCGACGACCTCGGCCCGCAGATGAAGACGGCCCTCGCCACGCGGCTCGACATCAACGTCAGCGACCTCGTGAAGATCGTCAACGACCTCGTCCGCCTCGGCGACGTGGTCTGCGTCCGCGACACCGGCGACCGGCGCCGCATCGTGGTCCGGCTGACCCCGCACGGCAGAGCCGCCCTCGCGGGGCTGACCGCGGAGATCGCCGCCACGGACGACGAGGTCCTCGGACCCCTCGACGAGGACGAGCGCCGTCAACTCGCCTCCCTCCTGCGCCGCGTTCACCGGCACCTCACCTCCGCGACCCCGTGACACGCCCGCGGGCACGCGGTACAAGAAAGCGAAAGCGATCGACAGCAGATACGACAAGTGTGGTGAAACCAGCGCGTTATGACGGGCGCCGGTGATCTGCCGGGCTACAGTCCCGTCTCAAGATCCCGTTCGCCACACCCTCAAGGGGGAATCTGCCATGGGCAAGACCGAAAGCGGAACGTACGAGGGGTTCTCCGCCGACGAGCGTGCCGCGATGAAGGAGCACGCCAAGGAGCAGAAGGCGGCCGCGCGCCGCAGCTCGAAGGCGGACAAGGCGGCCGAGGCGGAGCGGGACGTCCTGGCCAAGATCTCCGAGATGCAGGACGCCGACCGGATCCTCGCCGAACGCGTCCACGCGGTCGTCACCACCAGCGCCCCGGACCTCGCGCCCAAGCTCTGGTACGGCATGCCGTCGTACGCCCTGGACGGCAAGATCGTGTGCTTCTTCCAGAGCGCCGAGAAGTTCAAGGCCCGTTACGCCACCCTCGGTTTCAGCGACCAGGCGAAGCTCGACGAGGGCACGATGTGGGCCGCCGGCTTCGCGCTCACCGAGGTGACGCCCGAGGTCGAGGAGCGCATCGGCGCCCTCGTGAAGCAGGCGGTCAGCTGACCCCGCCGGACGGGCGCGTCCCTCGGCCCGGTCCCCGGACCGCCGGTTGCCGCGACTCCCCGCCGTGCTCGCCCCGGCGGGCCGGCGGCAGGTGGTAGAGGGCGAACGCCCTGCGGATGACGGGCTGGGCGACGTTGCGGACGCGTACCCCGCCCGCCGTGATGCCGTGCTCCGTGCCCAGGTGGGCGTGCCCGTGGACGGCGAGGTCGGCTCCCGCCCCGTCGATGGCCTCGGCCAGGAGATAGCTCCCCAGGAAGGGGTAGATCTCCACCGGCTCCCCCGCGAGCGTGTCCGGAACCGGCGCGAAGTGCGTGAGCGCGATCCTGGCCGCGCACTCCTCCCCGGCCAGGCCGGCGAGCGCCCGGTGCAGTGCCTCGGCGCTCCGGCGGGCGGTGCGCACGAACTCCTTCATCACGGGTTCGCCGAACTCGCCGGCGCTGCGGCCCGCGAAGCCTCCGCAGAACCCCTTCGCCCCGGCGACGCCCACCTTCCCGCCGTCCACCGGCACCATGACGCTCTCGCCCTCCAGGACGGTGACGCCCGCGTCGGCGAGCACCCGCGTCACGTCCCGCTCGCGCTCGGAGTGGTAGTCGTGGTTGCCCAGGACGGCCACCACCGGCACGCCCAGGTCGCGCACCTCGTCGGCGACCGCCTCGGCCTCCGGGACCGTGCCGTGGCGGGTGAGGTCGCCGGCGAGCAGGAGCAGGTCCGCGCAGAGCGGCAGGGTCTCGAAGGACGGCCGCAGCAGGCCCCGGCAGTCCGGGCTCAGATGGATGTCCCCCACGGCCGCCACCCGCACCACCCCGTCCGTCCGCTCGCGGCCGGTCACGCCAGCTCCTCGGGGCGTTCCGGGGGATCGGCGCAGGCGACCACGAGGTCCTGGCGGACCGGCAGGCCGGCCAGCTCCGCGTCGGCGATCCGGAGGATCTCGTCGCGTCGCCCGGCGTTCGGCACGGTGCCGGTCAGGACGACCGCCGCACCGCGCAGTTCCACGCGCACCCCGAGCTCGGCGACCTCCTCGCGGGCGAGACGGTCCCTGAACCGCGCGATCCGGTACTCGTGCTCCCCGGCGCTCATCGTGCCGCCTCCGTCCCGACGGCCTCGGCGGCCTCCGCCCGGGCCCGCGCGGCCCGCTCGCCGCGGTCGACGCGGTCGCCCCGGTCGATGCGGTCGACGCGGTCGCCCCGGTCGACGCCGCCCGGGGGGCCGCCGCGCTGTGCCCTGCGCAGCAGGCTGTACGGGACGGCGTACCAGCAGAGCACGAACCACAGCATCACCCCGCCGACGACGACCCCGGCGACCAGGGCGCCGCCCAGGACCACGGTGAGGATGAGCATGAGCGTGCAGGCCACGGTCAGCGCGAGGAGCACCATGCCGCAGACCATGAGCCGCCCGGCGGCCTCCACGACCTCCTCCTTCATCCGCAGCCCGGCCAGGCAGCGGTGGAGGGAGACCGGCGCGATGAGCGCGGCCGTCGCGGACGCGGCCAGCACGACGGTGACGACGTACAGCGCGCGGTCGAAGCCGCCCAGCTCCGCGAAGCGGGCGGTGAACGCGAGGCTCAGCAGGAAGCCGAACAGGATCTGCACCCCGGTCTGCGCGACACGGGTCTCCTGGAGGACCTCCTGCCACCGTCTGTTGACGCGGTCCCGCGCGCCTTCCGGCCGTCGCTGGGCCCGCGCCCGCCTCGATCCGTCGTCCCCCCTGGTACGCCACTCGACCTCGGCCGGCCGTCTCATGAGGGCCATGGCGGCCTCCTCAGCTGGACAAACGCCGCTCTGCGTGGAGCGGTGCCCGGACGGCGGGCCGTCAAACCCGGAGCGGAGCCGCCCCCTGCGCGGCAGGCGGACCGAGGTGCGCGGCGGCACGGGGGAAAGGTGCGACTCAGGACGGCACGCCCGCGGTGTGCCGCGCCTCGTACATCGCCCCGGTCGTGGTGGAGCGCTTCGGGGAGGGCGCCACGATCAGCCCGGCGCCCGGGCGCCCCGGCGAGGACGGCACGACCGGCCGGCCGGCGACCCGGGGTGCGGCGGAGCGGCCCGTGCTGCGGCTGGTCCGGGAGACGGCCGTCTGAGAGCGCCGCCCCCGGGAGGTGCCGCCGGGCCCGTCGGGCAGACGGCCCGGGAGCCCGCCCGTGATGGGTCGCCGGGCCCGTCATCCCCGTGCGGCGCTCCCGTCCGGTACGGCCGGCACGGCGGCGAACGGGCTGCGGTCCAGGTGGGCCAGGAGGTCGGCCGGGTCGTCGTAGACCTCCCCGGCGCCCGCGGCGGCCAGGTCGGCACGGGGGATGCCGCCGCACAGCAGTGCGACGCGGGCCACGCGGGCGTGCTCCGCGGCCTTCATGTCCCAGACGCTGTCGCCGACGAACACGGCCCGGCCGGCGTCGACGCCGACGAGCGCGAGGGCGTGGTCGACGGGGTCGGGGGCGGGCTTGCCCTCGTCGACGTCGTCGGAGGTGGCGGTGGCCGTGATCGCGTCGTCGGCGTCCAGGGCCCGCCGCAGGGCGTCCAGCTCCCGGTTCCTGGCGGAGGTCACCAGCACGACCTTCCAGCCGTCGGCGGCGAGGGTCCGCAGCAGGTCGGCGGCCCGGTCGAACGCGTGGAGCCGGGCGAAGAAGGTCGCGTAGAGGGTGTCGTGGGAGGCGCTGAGGCGGTCGTCCTCCGCGTGGTCGCGGTCCTCGCCGAGGAGGTGGCCGAGCAGCCGCTCGCCCGGCAGCCCGATCGCCCGGTGGACGGCCCGCGCCTGCACCCGGTGGCCGCCTTGGCGCAGGGCCTCCCACCAGGCGAGGACGTGCAGGTGGTTGGTGTCGACGAGGGTCCCGTCGACGTCGAAGAGCGCGGCGCGGTCCATGCCGGGCCCCTAGAGGTCGCGGAGGGCGGGCAGCAGCCGCTCCTCCGCCCAGCGCAGGAAGGGCAGTTGGTGGTCGCCGCCGATCTGCACGAGGGCGACGTCGGTGAACCCCGCCTCGACGTACGGCCGGACCGCGTCCACGACCGCCCCGACGTCGTCGCCGCACGGCACGGCCTTCGCGACGTCCTCGGGCCGGGTGTGCCGCGACGCCTGGTCGAAGGAGGCGGGCAGGGGCAGTTCGGAGTTGACCCGCCAGCCGCCGAGCGCCCAGCGGAACTGTGCGTGGGCCCGCGCCTCCGCGGCCTCCCGGTCGGGGTCGTAGCAGACGGGCAGCTGGCCGATCCGCGGCTTCCCCGCACCGCCCCGCGCCTCGAACGCCTCCACCAGCTCCCGCTTCGGTTCCGTCGCGATCAGCAGGTCGCCGTGCCGCGCGGCGAGCGCGCACGAGCGGGGGCCCGAGACCGCGATGCCCACCGGCGGCGGGGTGTCCGGCACGTCCCACAGCCGCGCGTTCTCGACCTGGAAGTGCGCGCCGTGCCGGGTGACGTACTCTCCCGCGAACAGTGCCCGGATGATCTCGGCCGCCTCGTCCAGCATGGCGAGCCGCACCCGCGCCGAGGGCCATCCCGCCCCGGTCACGTGCTCGTTGAGGTTCTCGCCCGAGCCCAGTCCGAGCCGGAAGCGGCCCTCGGACAGCAACTGGAGGGTGGCGGCCTTCTGCGCGATCACCGCCGGGTGGTACCGGAACGTCGGACAGGTCACGTACGTCATCAGCGGTATCCGGGAGGTCGCCTGCGCCGCGGCGCCCAGCACGCTCCAGGCGTACGGTGCGTGCCCCTGCTCCGCCAGCCAGGGGAAGGAGTGGTCCGAGATCACGGAGAAGTCGAACCCGGCCCTCTCCGCCTCGACCACGTGCCCCACCAGCTCACGGGGTCCCGCCTGCTCGGTCATCATCGTGTACCCGATGTGCGTCATGCCCGGCGACTTGCCACGACCGGCCGCCCCGAAACGGGCTTTCCCGGCCGGCCGCCCCGACGGGCCCCGAGGCATGGCGCCGGGGGGCGGCGGGTACCCGCGTGTCGGAAGCGGGCACGGGCGGACGACCGCCGTGCCTTCCCGACCGGAAGGGCGATCATGTCTCATTCCGACCTCTCCACCACCACGGCCGCCGCGGCGGGCTTCCCCTCCCTGCTCCTCGTGCTGGTCGGCGTCCTGCTCGTCGCCGTGATGCTCGGGGCGTTCTGGTGGGGTTCGCGCCGGGTGGCGCGCCGCAGGCGCCCCACCGGTGCCGGGACTCCGGCCCCGCGGGCCCGGAGCGACTCGTGGCAGGCGCCCGGGGACGGCACCGACAACTGAGTACACGGGCCTCGCCCCTCACCTGGAGGGGCGAGGCCCGTGACGGGGCACGCGCCGACCGCCCGAGGTCCACCCGGGCGGTCGGCGCGTGCGCGGGGCGCCGTGGCGGCGCGTCGTCACCCGCTGCGGTCACCGCCGGGGGTCGGCGGTGCGGGCTCCGCGGTCACAGCATGGGGTCGGCGGGTCCGGGCGGGAGCGGCCGGTCCTGCGTGGGAGGAGCGGCCCGTCCCGGGCCGGGCGGCTGCCCCATCGGACCCGGTCCGTCGCCGCGCACGGTGCCGGCGTCCGGGTACGTCCCGGCGCTGCCGGCCTCGTCCGGGCGCAGGCGGCCGCGCCAGGAGCCGGTGGCGTCGCCGTGCTCCTCGATGAAGCCCTTGAAGCGCTTGAGGTCGCCCTTCACCCGCCGGTCCAGGATGCCGAGCATGTCGGCGGCCTTCTCCGCCATGCCGTCGGGCTCGACGTCCATGGCCAGACGCACGCGGGTGTGGGCCTCGTCCAGGGGCTGGAAGCTGACGACGCCCTTCTGCCGGACGCCGTCGCCGACGGTGCGCCAGGAGATGCGCTCGTCGGGGAGCTGGTCGACGATCTCGGTGTCGAACTCGCGCTGCACACCGGCGATCCTGGTGCGCCAGTGGGAGTGCCGGTCGTCCAGCTGACGGACGTCCTCCACGCCTTCCATGAAGTGCGGGAACGTCTCGAACTGCGTCCACTGGTCGTACGCGCTGCGGAGCGGCACGTCCACGTCGATCGTCTGCTCGACCCTGCTCATGGTTGCCTCCTCGTGTGATGACGGGTACGGGCGGGATGTCCCGCGCGTACCCGGCGGTGCGCGGCCCATGCGTCCCGTGGGCCGCGCGGGTCCCGCGGCGCGGAGCGCGGCGTCCCGGGGAGGAGGGGGCGCCCCGCGGTCCGGCGGGCCGGGCCCGGTCAGTGGGCGGCGGCGCCGAACTCGGCGTGCTGGCTGCGCAGGGCGAAGTCGGCCTCACCCCGGGGCGGGGGTCCGAGGAACCGGCGGCGCGCCTCGACGCGTGCCTCCCGGACCAGCGTCCGGAACTCCTCGTCGCTGACGCCGCGCCGGTCGCCCGCGGTCCCGCCGTCGGTATCGCCACGCATGTCCGGACCTCCTCACGATCGTCCCCTCCGCGCGGCGACTACCCGGCTCGGGGGCCGCCACTCGTCCCCCGTCCACCGCATGCCGACCCGTCGACGCGAGGGGGCGACCGGTCCGCCGGACGCGAGGCGACGACCGCTGCACGGCCCGCCGTCGGCCCACCGCGCCCGTCAGCCCGCGCTCGGGACGTCGAGCGGGCTGCCGGGGGCGTCCTCGCGGGCGGCCTCCATCCGCTCCCCGAGCTCCTGGAGCCGCTTGCGTCCCATGGCCTTGCGGACGTCGGGGAACCAGTCCTTCTCCTCCTCCTCGACGTGGTGGCGCACGTTCTCCATGAGTACGGTCATCTTCGCGTCGAAGCGCTCGTCGGCAGGGTCGAGCCGGTCGAGTTCGGAGAGCATCCACAGCACGGCGTGGTGCTCCTCGACGCTCTCCAGGGCGTGGTCCACGGTGTCGGGCGCGGCCTCGCGGGCCGCCGGGTAGAACACCTTCTCCTCGATCCAGGCGTGGGCGGTCAGCTCCCTGATCACCGCGCCGGCGATCTCGCTCTTGCGCACGAGGTCGTCGTCGTCCGCCCGCTCGAACTCCTTGAACAGCTTCTCCACGGTCTTGTGGTCGTCGCGGAGCAGCACGATCCCGTCCATGACGTTCGCCTTCCCGGCTCGGTGCGTCCCGGCCGGTCGGCCGGGGACGGTCCGCCCCGCGACTGCCCCGGGCGGCGGCGCCGGACACGCCCGCGCCCGCCGATCGCTCCGGGTGGCGGCCCCGGAAGGGGGACGTGCCGCCGCGGGGCGGGCCGTACGGCATGAGGCGACGGGCGCCGGGTAGTCGCGTGCCGAGGCGAGGAGCACGCGATGAAGATCCTGACGATGGGTGTGGAAGAGGAGTTCGTGCTGGTCGACCGGGAGACGCGGGCTCCCGTCAACCGCGCGCCGGAGGTGATCCGCCGAGCCGCCCTGGAGCTCGGCGAGCAGGTGCAGGCCGAGTTCTTCGACGCCCAGATCGAGATCTGCACGGTGCCCACCGCGCACCGGGGGTACCTGCGCGACGAACTCTCCTGGCTGCGCTCGGCCGTGGGGGCCGCCGCGCGTGAGGCGCGCTGCATGCCGGTGGCCTGCGGCACGCCCGTCCTGCCGCCCGAGGACCCGCTGACGGTCACGGACACCGAGCGCTACCGGCTGATGGCGCGCCGGTTCGCCCCGCTCGTGACCCGCGGCGACGGCACGGCGCGGGACGACGGGCTGGTCTGCGGCTGCCACGTCCACATCGGGACGCTGGACCGGGAGCGGGCCCTCGCCCTGGCCCGGCACATGCGCCCGTGGCTCCCCGTCCTGCAGGCGCTGGCGGGCAACTCGCCGTACGCCGGGCGCCGCGACACGGGATACGAGAGCTGGCGTTCGGTCGAGCACGCGCGCTGGCCGACCGTGGAACCCACCCCGGACCTCGACGAGGCGCAGTACCTCGCCCATGTGTCCCGGCTGGTGGAAGCCGGGACGCTCCTCGACGACCGGATGGTGTACTGGCACGCCCGCCCGTCGGAGCACGTGCCGACGCTGGAGGTCCGCCTCGCCGACGCCAACGCGGACCTCGACACGGTGGTGCTCCTCGCGATCCTCGTCCGCGGACTCGCCTCGACGCTGCTGCCGCGCGCCCAGGACGGGGTGCCCCCGCCGCGGGTGCCGGGCGCCGACCTGCTCCGGGCCCACCGGCTGGCCGCCGCCCAGGGCCTCTCCGGCACGGGACTCGATCCACTGGACGGCCGGGAGCGGCCCGCCCTCGACCTCCTGGACACGCTGGTCGACTTCTCGCGGGCGGCCCTGGACGCCACCGGTGACCTCTCGTGGGTGCGCGAGCAGACGGAACGCGTCCACGCGGACGGCGGGGGCGCCGCGCGGCAGCGCGCGGTCTTCCGCCGGCACGGCCGCCTCACCGCGGTGGTGGACGCGCTGGCCGCGGCGACGGTGCGGGGCTGATCCGGGTGCGCCCCGCCGTCTTCGACCGCCTCGCCGTCCCCGACGGGGCCGCCGCCCCGGGACACCGGCGCGAGGGCACCGGACCCGCACCGCGGATGTGCCGCCTCCCCGGCGTGTACGCCCCCCAGGGCGACACCGGTCTGCTGCTCGGGCACCTGCGGCGCGAGGAACTGCCGTCGGGCGCACGCTCGCTCGACCTGTGCACGGGGACGGGGGTGCTCGCCGTGACGGCCTCGCTGCGGGGCGCGCGCGCCACCGCCGTCGACGTGTCGCGCGCGGCGGTCGCCAGCGCGCGGCTCAACGCGCTGCTGTACGGCTGCCACGTCCGGGCGCTCCGCGGCGACCTGGACGCCCCTGTGCGGCACGAGCGCTTCGACCTGGTCACGGTGAACCCGCCGTACGTCCCGAGCGAGGACGAGGCGGTCCCGGTCAGCGGGGCCCGCAGGAGCTGGGACGCGGGCAGGGACGGACGGCTGCTCCTGGACCGGGTCTGCGCGCGCGTGCCCCGTCTCCTGACGCCCCGCGGCGTCCTGCTGCTGGTCCAGTCGTCGCTCTGCGGCGTCGCCGGCACTCTGGACGCCCTGGGGCGCGGCGGGCTGCGGGCGCGGGTCGTGGAGCGGACCGTCCAGCCCTTCGGGCCGGTGATGTCGGCCCGTGCGGAGTGGTTCGCGGCCCGCGGGCTGGTCGCTCCGGGCGCGCGGACGGAGGAGCTCGTGGTCATCCGGGCGTCCCGCCCGTGAGGGGTGGACGCCCGTCAGGGCACCCGCGCGGTGTCGGAACAGTCGGACGATCGGTGGTGTGAGATGTCAGTCTTCCCGGAGGAGAACGCCCCGGGGGCGGGCGCGCGGGACGCGGCCGGCCCGCGGGCCCGGCGGCCGGAGGGAACCGACGAGGGACCGGCCGGCCCCGGTGCCGCCGGGCGCCGCGGGGACCCTCCCCGCCTCCGTCCGCTCCCCGAGGGCCCCCTGCTCGTCGAGGGGCCCGCGGAGATCGTGATGCCGGACGGCTCCGTACTGCGCTGCGAGCGACCGGTGTTCGCGCTCTGCACGTGCCGTCGCACCCTCCGCGCCCCCTTCTGCGACACGAGCCACCGCCCGCGCCTGAAGCGCTCCCGCCCGCCTGGCGGCGCCGCACGGCGGGGGCGCGGCCCGGGGGACGGGGACGGCCCCGCGGCTCCGACCGGGGAGGTCGATCCGTCATGACCCTGCTCGACCCGCCCGTCACGACCGCGCCCGAGGTCCCCGAGGCCCGGGGTGCCGTGTCCCACGCCGTACGGAGCCGGCTGCTCGACGGCACGGAGCGGCTCCCCGGCGAGGACGAGACCGTGCGCTGCGACCCGTACGGCGAGGATCTCCACCTCGCCCTGCACCTCTGCTACGAACTGCACTACCGGGGTTACTCCCGGGTGCCCGACAGCCTCGAATGGGACCCGGACCTGCTGCGGGTCCGGGCGCTCCTGGAGCACCGCTTCGAGAGCGCGCTGCGGTACGACTGCCGTGACGCGCCAGAGGCGGACGAGGCCCTGTCCGCGCTCCTGGTGGAACCGGCCGACGGCGTCGGCGTCTCCCGCTACCTCCTGGCCGAGGGCGGACGCCGGACTCTGCGGGAGTACGCCGCCCTGCGCTCCGTGCAGCAGCTCAAGGAGGCCGACCCGCACCTGTGGGTCGTCCCCCGGCTGCGCGGCCGGGCCAAGGCCGCCATGGTCGCCGTCGAGTACGACGAGTACGGCGGCGGGCGGGCGGAGCGGATGCACTCCCGGCTCTACGCCGACCTCATGGCCGCCCTGGACCTCGACCCCGCGTACGGGCGGTACGTGGACGTCGCCGGTGCCGAGACCCTGGCCTCCTCGAACCTGATGTCGCTGTTCGGTCTGCACCGCAGGCTGCGCGGCGCCCTCGTGGGGCACTTCGCCGTCGTGGAGACCACCTCGCCGCCCGCCGCCGGCCGTCTCGCCGAGGCGATGCGCCGCGCGGGCGCGGGTCCGGCCGCCGCCCGCTACTTCGACGAGCACGTCGAGGCCGACGCGGTCCACGAGCAGCTGGTGCGCCGCGAGGTCGTCGCCGGACTCCTGGCCGACGAGCCGGAGCTCGCCCCCGACGTCGCCTTCGGCATCGCCGCCACCTGTCTGCTCGACGACCGCCTCGGCGACCGTCTCGTGGACGCCTGGTCCCGCGGCGAGAGCGCCCTGCGGCTGCCGGCCGACGGCCGCGACCCCCTGGCGGCCGTCGCGGGCCACGAGGACGGGAGCGGGCCGTGAACCTGACGGAGGGGCCGGGCCTCCACCGGGAGGCGGGTGGAGAGGAGCGCTCCCCGCACGCCCGGCCGGCGCCCGCCTCCCCGGACCGCCCCGTCGCACCGGAGCTCCGGGACGGCGCGGACCGGGAGGCCGGCGAGTACCGTGCGACCGCGCTGCCGCCCGACCACACCCAGGCCATCCTGGAGACGACGAAGGAGGTCGGCGCCGTGCTGAAGGCGTCGGGCTGCCCGTTCGCGCTCGTCGGCAGCGTCGCCGCCTACGCCCACGGCATCCCGGTCCGGCTCCAGCACGACACGGACTTCGCCGTGCGGCGGGAGGACGCCGAGCTCGTCATCCGGTCCCTGCGCGCCCGCGGGATACGGATCGTGGAACCGCCCGAGGACTGGCTGGTGAAGGCGCGCTCGGGCGGTGAGCACATCGACCTGATCTTCGCCCTCGCCGGGCGGCCGGTCACCGCCGAACTCCTGGGGCGGGCCCGGACCCTGCCCGTCGACTCCGTGCACATGCCGGTGCTGGCCCCGACCGACCTGATGGTCTCCCGGCTCCTCGCGCTGTCCGAACACCACTGCGACTTCGGGGCCTTGCTCCCGTTGGCCCGCGGACTGCGCGAGCGGGTCGACTGGCCGGAGGTGCGCCGGGAGACCGGGCAGGCGCCGATGGCCGCCGCCTTCCTGTACCTGCTCGAACTCCTCGACGTGCTGCCCCGGGACGCCACGGGCGCCGCGGCCTGACCGGGCGCCCGGCAGGGGTACGGCCGGCCCGCGCGGGCCGGCGTGCGTGCGGGGCCGGCGTGCCGACGGCAAAGGCCCCGGCGGCTCGTGCGCCGGGGCCCCGGTCTCGGTTCCGGGCCGGTCCGACCGGCCAGGCGGTCCGTCACTTCCCGTCGCGGGCCCGCGCGGCGCGCTCGCGCGCCTTCTCGGCGACCTCCTCGACCTTGCCCTTCATCCGGTCGGCGTGCCCCTCGGCCCGCATCCGCTCGTCGCCGGTGGCCTTGCCCACGGTCTCCTCGACCCGTCCCTTGCCCTTGTCCATGCCGCTCTTGTCCATCAGTCCGTTCCTCTCCGGTCAGGTGCGGTGGGTGTTCCCGTGGCCGTGCCCGTCGAGGGCGTCGACGATCGCCGACGAGAAGGCGTCGAGGTCGTCCGGCGTGCGGGAGGTGATCAGGGGGTGGTTCCCGGAGGTGTCGACGACGACCTCGCGGTCGACCCAGTTCCCGCCGGCGTTCTCCAGGTCGGAGCGGAGCGACGGGTACGAGGTGAGGGCGCGGTCCCGGACCAGCCCGCTCTCCACGAGGAGCCAGGGCCCGTGGCAGACCGCGGCCACGGGTTTGCCGGCGTCGGCGAAGGCGGCCAGGAGCCGTCGGGCGTCGCCGTCGGTGCGCAGCCGGTCGGCGTTGAGGGTGCCGCCCGGCACGACCACCGCGTCGAACCCGTCCGCCGTGGCCTCCGCGAGGGTTGTGTCCGGCCGGACCACTTCCCCCGGCCTGCGGTCCGACACCAGGGTGCGGACGCCCTCGTCCTGCTGGGCGGCGACCGTGACCCGGGCGCCGGCACCGCGCAGGACGGCCGCCGGCTTCAGCAACTCGTCTTGTTCCGTGCCGTAGTTGCTCGTGAGGACGAGCACGTTCTTTCCGTCGAGCGACACGACGCGTTCCTCTCCTCCGTCGGAACCCCCGCCACCTCTGCGCCTCACCTCACCCGGGCGCCTCAAACGTCCCCCGGGGGACTCGCACCCCGCCGGCCGGGCGTACGGGGGCGGACGCCGTGTACCCACGCATGATCGCGGGGGGAGGGGGCAGCCGCCGCTGTAACCGAGTGCCCCCGCGCCGAGGACGACCGGCAGGCCTCGGAGACCCGGGAGGTGCTCATCATGGTTCCCCTTCTTCTCGTACTCCTTCTGATCCTGGTGCTGTTCGGCGCGGGGTTCGCCGTCGAGGTGCTCTGGTACGTCGCGATCGCCGTCCTCGTGCTGTGGCTGCTCGGCTTCTTCATGCGGAGCGGCAGCGGCCGCTGGTACCGCTGGTGATCCCGGCCCTCCCCTCCCGAACATCCTGAACACGCGCATGCGCCCCGGACGGTGTCCGGGGAGCATGCGCGTGCGGCGGTCCGCGGCGCAGCCTCATCCGGTCTTCCGCGGGCCGCCCGTCCGGCGCCGCGTCCAGCGGAGGACGAGCCGCACGAGCGAGAGCAGCGTCAGGACCCACACGGCCGCGAACGACCAGATCAGCGCCGGCGCCTCGGTGGCGGCGGCGAGGACGAGCAGGGCGAGCGTCAGGACGCCGAGGACGGCGACCGCCCGCGCGGGATGCCCGCGGCGGCCGGGACTCCGCCGGTGCGGCCGGGAGAGCGCGGGGAGGCGGAGCCGTGGCCCCCCGCGCATCGTGCGCAGCCGGCGGGCGAGCGGCTCGTCGCGGTCGAGCGCCTCCTCGATCTCCGCGAGGACCTGTCGTTCACGGGCCGAGAGCGGTGCTTCGTCCATCTCGGACACCTCCTCCCGATCCGCGCCCGCGCCGGGGCTTCGCGATCGATGGGCGACGCGCGCGCGTCGCACCTTGCGAGTTCCCGGGTAAATCGTGTCAAACCTCTCGATAACGGGCATCCTCTACGGAGAAGCCCGACCGACGGACCCCCGCCGCCCCGCAGTACGGGCGCCGAAGGCCCACCGCCACCGTCGAAGGAGCGGCCGTCATGCCCACCGCCGCAGAACGATCCGCCCGCACCACCGCGCCCGCACCGGACCTCACCGGGGGCCCGGGGGCGGCCACCCGGCGGGCGGCGCTGGACGGGCTGCCCGAGCCGGTCAGGCCGAGGGCCGCGTCCACGGACGACGCCCGGACGCTCTCGGTGGCGCTCTTCGTCCGGCTCCGGGCCCTGGAGGAGGGCACGCCGGAGTACGCGTACGTGCGCAACACGCTCATCGAGCTCAATCTCAGCCTGGTCAAGTTCGCCGCACGGCGCTTCCGTAACCGGGCCGAGCCCACCGAGGACATCGTCCAGGTCGGCACGATCGGTCTGATCAAGGCGATCGACCGGTTCGACCCGGGCCGCGCCGTGGACTTCTCCGCCTTCGCCCTGCCGACGATCGTCGGCGAGATGAAGCGCTTCTTCCGCGACACCAGCTGGGCCGTCCGGGTCCCCCGCCGTCTGCAGGAGCTGCGGATCGACCTCGCCAAGGGCGCCGACGTCCTGGAGCAGCGGCTCGGCCGCAGGCCCAGCCGCGCCGAGCTGGCCGAGCAGCTGGACGTCACCGAGGAGAACGTCGCCGAGGGCCAGCTGGCGGCCCACGGCTACGCCGCCCGCTCGCTGGACGCCTCGGCGGGCGACGAGGACTCGGGGCCGGGGGCGAGCGCGCGGCACCTGGCCACCTCGGAGCTCTCCTACGAGCTGATCGAGTCCCTCACGTCGCTCCGGCCCCTGCTCGCGCGGCTCGACGACCGCGACCGGCGCATCCTGGAACTCCGCTTCGGCGAGGAACTCACCCAGGCGGAGATAGGCCGGCGCATCGGCCTCTCCCAGATGCACGTCTCGCGGCTGCTCACCCGCATCCTGGGCGAGCTGCGGCAGGGGCTCCTCAGTGAGGACGCCACGGCGGGCGGGACGGCCGGCTGACCTCCAGCCAGACCACCTTGCCCACGGCGCCCTCCCCCTTCTTGTCGACCGTGCCCCAGGCGCCGGCCAGCCGGTCGAGCACCATCAGACCGTGACCGCCGGGCAGGCCGGGCGGACGGGGACCCTGTGACCGAGGGTGGTCGGGGCTGGCGTCGGAGACCTCCACCCGCAGCCGCCCGTCCACGTGCCGCAGGACCAGCTCCTCGGGGCCGCCGGCGTGCAGACAGGCGTTGGTGACGACCTCGGAGACCAGCAGCAGCACGTCCTCCACCCGCTCCTCGTCCTGCTCGGTCTCCGGCGGGGTCCAGCCCCAGTCGGCGAGCGCCGCCGCGGTGAAGTCCCGGCAGCGCGCCACGACGCCCCGGGTCCCGTTCACGACGAGCCGGCGGACCTGCTCCTGGGGGAGGTCAGCGCTCGGTGTCATGGCCGCCTCCGTCGCCGTGGTCCGTCAGTGCCTCGTCCACGCTCCGGTAGACCGCGAACACCCCCAGCGCCCCGGTGATCTCGAACATGCGGGCCACCGGATGGCGCAGTCCCGCGAGGTCGGCGTGCCCGCCGCCCTCCTGCATCCGCATCCGCGCCCTGAGCAGCACGTTCAGTCCGGAGGAGTCGCAGAACCCCAGCCCGGAGCAGTCGACGACGATCCTGGCGCTCGCCGGGCACGTCTCGACGACCTCCCACAGCGGATCGACCGTGTCCCGGTCGAGTTCACCGGCGAGCGTCAGCACGAACGTGTCCCGGCCGGCCACCGGCCGGACCGTGACACCGAAGCGATCGGGCTCCCGCCCGGAGTCTCTCTCCACCAGACCATCGTCCCGCATCGACTCCCCAGCCTCCTCGTGCCCTTCGCTCTTTGTACACCTTTTCCGGGGCGGGCGACGGGGAGGTCTCCCGGTCGCCCACCCGGGGCCCGGCCCGTCGCCCGGCGGCCGCGCCGGCGCGGCGGGAAGCCCCGCCGGGCGCCTCCGCACCGCCCCGAGGGTGCCCGGGCGGACCGGCGGCCGTGCCCTCAAGCCGCCTCGCCCACGGAGTCCGCCGGGTGCACGACGAGGAAGCGGTGACCCGCCCGGTCGAGTTCGCGCCCGCTCGCGTCGAGGACGCGGCACTCGGCCGCGTAGCTCCCGCACCGCGCCCGGCCGACCGGCAGCCGTTCGGGCGGCAGGTGGACCTCGTAGGGCCCGCCGGGCCGGAACCCGCCCAGCGCGGCCCGGGTGGTGCCGAGGGGCTCGCCCTCGAAGGACCAGGTCATCTCCACGACCAGTCCGGCGGTCTCCTCGCCCACGCGGAAGGTGAGGGCCAGGCTGACCGCCGCTCCCTCCCACACGGCCACCGGCTCTCCGTGCCGTGCCTCCGGGGGCGGTGTGCGTCGTCCGCCACGGCCCTCCGGGACCGGCGACACGTCCATCAGCTCGAACGGCACCATCACGCCCCACGTCCTCTCGTTCCGCACCCCTGCGGCGGCGCGTCCGGCGCCCGTGCCGCACCCCTCGGTGCCTGCGGCGCGCCTACCCGGCCGTCGGCCGGTCACGCCTCGTGGGCATGGCCGGGGCGGCGGGGGGCAGCCGCCCACCGACAGCGCACGGCACGGCGACACGGACCGCGAGGCCGATCATGTCCCAGCGCGCGACGACGCGACCGACCCCGAGGGGGCGCGGGCCCACCCGCACCACCCCCGGCCCCGGGGCAGTGGCCGGTGCCCACGCCGCGCCCCGCGAGGACGGCGCACCGCCGTGACTCCCGACGGCACCGCCGACACACCGGGAGCGGAGCGTGGTGGCCACGGGCAGGCGCCCCCCGGTTCCCCCGGCCGCATCGCTCCCGCGGGCAGCACCGCGGAGCCGGGGCGGCTGCGCGTGGTGCGACGCCAGGCCGGGGGCGCCGGCACCGTCGTGCTGCTCCTCAGCGGCGAGCTGGACCACGACACGGCAGGACCCCTGCGCGAGGCGCTGCGGGACACCGCCGGCCTGGCACGGCTCGTGGTGGACTGCTCCGGACTGCGCTTCTGCGACTCCACGGGCCTGAACCTGCTGCTGAGGGCGCGGCTGCGGCTGCTCGCCCAGGGCGGGCGCGTCGACCTCTCGGGGCTGCGCCCTCCGGTGGCCCGCATGTTCGAGATCACCGGAGCGCGGCTGGTGTTCCGGGTGTACGAGGACGCCGAGAGCGCGCTCGAGGACCCTCGCGCCGGCGCATGAGGGCGGGACGCCGGGGCAGGGGCCGGGCATGACCGCTCGGCCCACGCCTCCCGTGGCCCCTTCCACCCGCTGTCACATGCTGACACGGGGTGACGGCGTGGTGCGGGAGTGCCGCGATCTGACCGGGCGGGCCCTGTCCGACTGGTTCGGCCCCGCGGGCGCTCCGGGGCGGGTCGTCGTCGACGACGTGCTGCTCCTGGTCTCGGAGGTCGTCACCAACGCCTGCACCCACGGCGGTGTCCCCTACGAACTGCGCCTCGACCGGGCCGGCGGGCGACTGTGGGTACAGGTCAGCGACACGAGTCCGGAGCGGCCCCGCCCGCACGGGCCGCACCGCGCGGGACGCGCCTCCGGGCACGGCCTGTACCTCCTGGAACGCCTCTCGGCGCACTGGGGCTGGGCGCGCCGGGGCGGGGGGAAGGCCGTCTGGTTCGAGGTGGAGGTGGACCCCGGGCCCGGGAGCGGTGACCGCCCTACAGTGGAGGAGTGAGGCGGGCCGCCGACGTGCCCCGGCACCGGGCCCGCGCCCTACCCGTGCGAGGTCCTTCATGGCAGAGCGCAGCTCCCCTCCCGGCACGGACATGACGCACGGCGAGCTCGGCGAGGACGGTCTGCGCCGGCTGCTCGCCGGGCTGACCGCCGTACGGGACGGTGATCTCACCGTCCGGCTCCCCGACGCCGGGGGCGGCATCCTCGGCGAGATCGCGGGCGTCTACAACGACATGGTCGGCCAGCTCTCGCTCGTCACCTCCGAGGTCACCCGGGTGGCCGGCGAGGTCGGCGGCCAGGGGCTGCTGGGCGGCCGGATCCGCGAGCCGGGGGCCCGCGGCGTGTGGCGCGAGCTGACCTCGGGCGTCAACACGATGGCGGACAACCTGACGTCGCAGGTGCGGTCCATCGCCCAGGTCGCCACGGCGGTCGCGCTCGGGGACCTGACGCGCAAGATCCGGGTGGACGCGCGCGGGGAGATCCTGGAGCTGAAGGAGACCATCAACACCATGGTCGACCGGCTCTCCTCGTTCGCCGAGGAGGTCACCCGGGTGGCCCGGGAGGTCGGCACGGAGGGCAAGCTCGGCGGCCAGGCCGAGGTCCACGGTGTCTCCGGCACCTGGAAGGACCTCACCGACAACGTCAACTCGATGGCCGACAACCTCACCAACCAGGTGCGCAACATCGCCCAGGTCACCACCGCCGTCGCCCAGGGCGACCTGACGAGCCGGATCGACGTCTCGGCGCGCGGCGAGATCCTGGAGCTGAAGACGACCATCAACACGATGGTCGACCAGCTGTCCTCCTTCGCCGCCGAAGTTACCCGCGTGGCCCGCGAGGTCGGCACGGAGGGCAAGCTCGGCGGCCAGGCCGAGGTGGAGGGCGTCTCCGGCACCTGGAAGCGGCTGACCGAGAACGTCAACGAGCTCGCCGGCAACCTGACCCGCCAGGTCCGCGCCATCGCCGAGGTCACCAGCGCCGTCGCGGAGGGCGACCTGACCCGCTCGATCACGGTCGACGCGCCGGGCGAGGTCCGGGACCTCCGCGACAACATCAACTCGATGGTGGAGTCCCTGCGCGCCACGACGAGGTCGAACCAGGACCAGGACTGGCTGCAGACCAACCTCGCCCGCGTCACCGGGCTGCTGCAGGGGACCCGGAGCCTGCCCGGGATCGCCGAACTGATCATGGCCGAGGTGCCCCCGCTGGTCTCCGCCCAGTACGGCGCCTTCTTCGTGGCCCGCGACGGCGAGCACGGGACCGAGCTGGTCATGACCGCCTCGTACGGCTCGCCCGACGGGCCCGACACCCCGCCGCGCCGCTTCCACCTCGGCCAGTCCCTCGTGGGGCAGGCCGCCCGCGACCGGCGCGCCCTCCTGGTCGAACAGGTCCCGGAGGGTTACGCGACCATCGCCTCCGGGACGGGTTCGGCCGAGCCGAGCACCCTCGTCGTCCTGCCGATCGTCGTCGAGGACCAGGTCCTCGGGGCGCTCGAGTTCGCCTCGCTCCGGCCGTTCACCGGGCTGCGGCGCGACTTCCTCGACCGGTTCGTGGACAGTTTCGGTGCCGTGCTCAGCTCCCTGCTGGCCAATCTGCGCACCGACGAGCTGCTGGGGCAGTACCGCCGACTGGCCGACGAACTGCGGTCGCGTTCGGCCGAGTTGCAGAGCCGGCAGAAGGAACTCCAGCAGTCCAACGCGGAGCTGCAGGAGAAGGCCGCGCTCCTCGCCGAGCAGAACAAGGACATCGAGTCCAAGAACCTGGTCATCGAACAGGCCCGCCAGGAGCTGGAAGTACGCGCCCAGCAGCTCTCCCGCACCTCCACCTACAAGTCCGAGTTCCTCGCCAACATGAGCCACGAACTGCGGACCCCGCTCAACAGCCTGCTGATCCTGGCCCGGCTCCTCGCGCAGAACACCGAGGGGAACCTGACGGAGAAGCAGACCGACTACGCGGAGGTCATCCACTCCGCCGGCTCCGACCTGCTCCAGCTGATCAACGACATCCTCGACCTGTCGAAGGTCGAGGCCGGGAAGATGGACATCCGGCAGGAGCCGTTCCCCCTCCGCCAGCTGATGGAGTACCTGGAGGCGACCTTCGGGCCGGTCGCCGACGAACGGGGGATCGCGTTCACCCTCTCCCTGGCGGACGACGTGCCGACCGAGCTGAACAGCGACGAGTCGCGCCTCCGCCAAGTCCTGCGCAACCTGCTGTCCAACGCCCTGAAGTTCACCGACGAGGGCCGGGTGGCCCTCTCCGTCGCCTACGCGGCCCCCGAGGAGACGCCGCCCGCGTTCCTCGGCGGCCGGCCCGTGCTCGCCTTCCGCATCACCGACACCGGCATCGGCATCCCCGCGGGCCAGCTCCGGCACGTCTTCGAGGCGTTCCAGCAGGGCGACGGCACCGCCGCCCGCCGCTACGGCGGCACCGGCCTCGGCCTCTCGATCAGCCGGGAGGTGGCGGGCCTGCTCGGCGGCACCATCGAGGCGACGAGCGCCCCCGGCCGCGGCAGCACCTTCACGTTCTACCTGCCCGCCTCGGGCCCGCCGCCCGCCGGCCATCTGCTCCCGCCGGCCCGTGCACTCGCCCCGGACTCCGCGCCCGCCTCCGTCGCCTCCTTCCCCGTCGCCCCCGCCCCCGCCGTCCGCCCCGCGCCCCACGACACGGCGGGCGAGACCGCGGAACGCCGGACCGTGCTGGTCGTCGACGACGACGCACGCAACGTCTTCGCGCTCACCGAGGTCCTGGAGGGCCACGGCCTGCGCGTGCTCACCGCCGACAGCGGCCGCGCCGGTCTCGACCTGCTCGCCGCGCACGACGAGGTCCGGCTGGTGCTGATGGACGTGATGATGGCCGGCATGGACGGCTACACCGCGATCGAGGCCATCCGGGGCATGCCAGGCCGCGCGCACCTCCCGGTCATCGTGGTCACCGCGAAGGCGATGCCGGGCGACCGCGAGGAGGCCCTGGCGGCGGGTGCCGACGACTACGTGTCCAAGCCCGTCGACGGCGACGAACTGACCGCCAAGATCGGCGACTGGCTCTCGGACTGACGGGCGGCCCACCGTACCGGCGGGACGGGGGCGGCCCCGGCGGAAGGGCGCCGTCAGCGCTCCGGTCCCTCGTCCCGTACCCGCACGGCGACGATGCTGGTGTCGTCGTCGGTGTCGCCGGTCGCCGTGCGCAGCAACTCGTCCACCAGCCGGTCCGGCTCGTGGTCCGCGAGCCGCTCGACCTCGGCGGCGAACAGCGCCAGTCCCTCGTCGAGACCGGCGTGGCGGCGCTCCACGAGCCCGTCGGTGTAGAGCAGCAGCGTGTCGCCCGGCCGCAGCCCGATCCGCTGCTCCCGGTAGGAGAACGAGGGCACCGCGCCCAGCAGGATGTCGTGGGGCGGGTCGAGGAGCCGGGCCCGACCGTCGCGCAGGAGCAGCATCGGCAGGTGTCCGGCGCTCGACCAGAGCAGGCCGTGGTCCTCGGGGTCGTACAGCGCGCACACGGCCGTCGCGGTGGTGCCGCCCCCGGTCCGCAGGGTCACCTCGTTCAGCCAGCCCATCAGCCGCCGCGGGGAGTGACCGGTGAAGGCGAGCGCCCGCTGGGCGTTGCGGAGGGCGACCATGCCGGTGACGGAGTCGATGCCGTGTCCGGCGATGTCGCCGACGGCCACGAGGACCTTGCCGTCGGGCAGGGCGAGGACGTCGTACCAGTCGCCGCCGACCCGGTACTCCTCCGCGGCCGGCCGGTACCGGGCGGCCACCACGAGCCCGCCGGGCAGCTCCTGCAGGCCGGGCACCTCGGGCACGATCGCCTGCTGGAGCTGGAGCGCGAGCTGGTGGCGGACCTCGGACTGGTCGTGGACGGCGGTGAGGTGGTCGAAGGTGGCCGTGAGGGCGGCCTCGGTGCGACGGCTGTCGGAGACGTCCTGGTAGACGCCGGCGAGCCCGGTGACCCCGCCGTCGGCGATCAGCGGCTCCGCAGCGACCCGCACGTGGCGGACGGTCCCGTCGGGCAGCACGATCCGCAGGACGCCCTGCGCGCCCGACTGCCGCTCGGTCAGCGTCGCCAGGAGGTCGTCGAGGGCTCCGGCGTCGTCCTCGTGCACGATCGCGCGGAGCCCGGCGAGCGGGATCGGCGCGTCGGTCCTGTCCCTGCCGAGGATGCCGTACGCCTGGGGCGCCCACACCGTGTCGCCGCCGGTCAGGCTGTCCTGGAAGGGGGCCACGCTCTGCAGCCGGGCGACGGCCCGGGCGGCGGCGAGGCCGGGCGCGCCGTCGGTGTGCCACAGCACGACGGCGTGCTCCTCGCCGAAGGGCACGACGCGCACGTCGAGCAGCGGCGGGAGCTCGCCCTCCAGGGCGGAGGCCGGCAGCCGCGCGGCGCGCTGGACGCGCGTGGTGCCGACGGCCCGCCGGGCCAGGCGGGCGAGCTCCGTGTGGACCTGGGGGAAGGCGCGGGCGAGGGAGGAGACGTCCGCCGGGGCCGCGCTGCCGAGCGCCGCGGCGGCCTCGTCGTTCACGTGCTCGACGGCCACCGCGGCACCGGAACCACCGAGCATGCGCAGGAGGGCCGCCGGATGGGCGAGGGCGTCGAGGACGTCGACGAGCGCGGGGAGGGCCGACCGGTCGCTGTCGGCGATGCCCAGGACCGTGCCCGCCACCTCCAGGAGCCCCGTGACGGACCGGCGCGCGCCGGCGTCGAGGTCCGTCGGCCCCGGCCAGCCGACGAGCGCGACGCCCACGGTCCGGTCGCGCCGGGTCAGTGGCAGCAGGGCGCGCGCCGCGTCGTCCGACGGCCCGGGGAGCCGGACGCCCGCGGCCGGGCCTCGCTCCAGCCAGACCTCCGCACCCTCCGCGAGGACGGAGCGGAACGGCTCCGGTGCCGCCGGCGGGATCCACTGCCACACCACTGCCTCGGCCGCGCCCACCCCCGCGTGGCCGGTGAGGCGCAGGCAGCCGGGCCCGGTGTGCTCCCACAGCCACAGACTGTCCGCGCCGAGCGCCGCGAGGCCGCCGGCCAGCAGGACCCCGGCCGCCTCGCCGGCGGTGTCGGCGGTCTCCGCCTGGGCGGCCGTGCGGCGGGTCCGCCGGCGTTCGGCGAGGTGGGCGACGGCGTGGTCGCCGCTCTCGGGGAGCGGCGCGGTGCCGGACCGCCGGTCCCCGCCGGCCGCGTCCACGACGTCGGCCGCGATGTCGTCGGCCGACAGACCGGTCGCCTGGGCGAGGGAGGTCAGGTACGCGGCCGCCTCCGCGGGGGCGAGCCGCATCTGGGCGGCGAGGATCCCGGTGGCGAGGTCGAGCAGGTGACGGTGGGCGAGCCGGGAGCGCAGCCAGCGGTTCTCGGCGGTCAGCCCCGCGAAGCCGGGATCCACGGCGCGCCGCGGGGGCCCCCGGTGACCTGCGGAACCGGTCACGGCACCCTCCGTCCCACCGCCGCGCGGACCCGTGAGGAACGTGTGCCCGTCCCTGTCGGACGGGCCTCGCCCGCGCTCAGGATTCTACGGGGAGCCCCTCCCGGATTCGCATACAAGGGGACCGATCGGGCATGCGCCCCGCGACAGGCCGAACGGCCGCGACCGGAGAGGAGACGGCCATGCCCCGCGGATCGAACGCCAAGCGCGAGCGGCAGTACGAGCACATCAAGGAGAGCGCCCTGGACCGCGGCGAGGGTGAGGAGCGCGCCGAGGAGATCGCCGCCCGGACCGTCAACAAGGAGCGGGCCCGCGCCGGCGAGTCCAAGACGGCCAGCAGGAGTTCGGTCGAGGACATCTCCTCCTCACGCCGTGGCGGGCTGCGCTCGCACAGCGGCGCCCAGGGCCCGACGTACGACCAGCTGTACGCCGAGGCGCGGCGCCGCAACCTGCACGGCCGCTCGTCGATGAACAAGGCCGAGCTGAAGCGTTCCCTGGGCCACTGAACCCGATCGCGGGCTCGCGCCACCGCGACGGGCGCCGCCGCCGGGGTTACGGTCGGCGGCATGGCTGGTGATCGTCAAGGGTGGCTCCGGTGCCTGCTCGCGGGGGCCGTGTTCGTGGTGGGGATGACCGGCACGACGCTGCCGACCCCGTTGTACCCCCTCTACCAGGAGAAGTTCGGGTTCTCCGAGCTGACGGTGACCGTCGTGTACGCCGTGTACGCCTTCGGGGTCATCGGTGTGCTCCTGCTCGCGGGTAACGCCTCGGACACGGTCGGCAGGCGCACGACGCTGCTGTGGGGCCTCGGTTTCGCGGCGGCGAGCGCCGTCTGCTTCCTGAGCGCCGAGGGGCTGGGGTGGCTGTACGCGGGCCGGCTCCTGTCGGGCCTGTCGGCCGGCCTCTTCACGGGCGCCGCCACCGCCTACGTCATGGACCTGGCGCCGCCCGGCGGCGCCGCCCGCGCCACGCTGGTGGCGACGGCCGCCAACATGGGCGGACTCGGCTGCGGCCCCCTGCTCGCCGGGCTCCTCGCGGAGTACGCGGCCGAGCCGCTGCTGCTGCCGTTCGCCGTGCACCTCGCGCTGGTGGCCGTGTCCGTCGTCGTGGTGCTCGCGCTCCCGGAGACCGTGCGGGACCGCCGGCCGCTGAGCGCGGTGCGGCCGCAGCGCCCCGCGCTGCCCGCCCCGGTGCGGAGCGTCTTCTTCCCGGCGGCGATCGCCTCCTTCGCGGGCTTCGC
The DNA here is from genome assembly GCF_055584185.1 of Streptomyces sp. NPDC104202. Taxonomy (NCBI): domain Bacteria; kingdom Bacillati; phylum Actinomycetota; class Actinomycetes; order Kitasatosporales; family Streptomycetaceae; genus Streptomyces; species Streptomyces sp. NPDC104202. The sequence goes on from NZ_JBVJMN010000029.1 coordinate 85,869, forward strand.
CCTCTTTGGCGTGTTCACCTCGGTCAGCCCCGCCTTTCTCTCCCGGTACCTGCACGTGGACAACCACGCGGTGACGGGCCTGATCGTCGCACTGGCCTTCTTCTCCTCCACCGCCGGGCAGATCGCCGTCGGCCGGGTGGGGGTGCGCCGGTCGCTGCCGCTGGGCTGCGCCGTGCTCTTCGCCGGACTCGCCCTGCTCGCCGGGGCCCTGGCCACCGACCTCCTGGTCCTCGTGGTCCTCGCCGCCGTGGTCGGGGGCGTCGGGCAGGGCCTCTCGTTCCGTGCCGCGCTCTCCGCGGTCGCCGGGGCGGCGCCGCCCGCCCAGCGCGCCGCGGTGATCTCGACCCTGTTCGTGGTGGCGTACACCGGCATCTCGATCCCCGTGATCGGCGTCGGCCTGCTGGCCGATCCCCTGGGCCTGGAGAGCGCGGGGCTGGTCTTCACCGGGTGCATGCTCGTGCTCGTCGCGTCCGCCGCCGCCTATCTCCTGCGGCGGCCGGTGAGGACCGACGCGCCGTGAGGTGCCGGAAATCCGACGACCGGAGGGACACTGGAGCATGATCACCATTCATCTGAAGTACGAGATCGACGCCGACAAGCTGGAGGACTTCGAGGAGTACGGCCGCCGCTGGATCGTCCTCGTCAACCGCTTCGGCGGCACCCACCACGGCTACTTCCTCCCCGGCGAGGGGGACAGCGACATCGCGTACGCCCTGTTCTCCTTCCCCGGCCTCGCCGAGTACGAGGTCTACCGCAACGCCAGCTTCGAGGACCCGGAGTGCCGGGCGGCCTTCGAGCTGGCCCGCACCACCGGCTGCATCAAGCGGTACGAGCGGCGCTTCCTGCGCCCGCTCGACACGAATCCGACGACCGTGGCGACGTCCGCCGCCGAGGGCCACTGACCCGGTCACCGGTCGCCCCGGGCCCGCTTCCCGTCGTCGGCCCGCGCGGGGAGCGGGCCCGGGGCGTCCGCTCCCGCGGCTCTCAGCGGGGCGTCGCGGTCCGCGGCGCGGCCCCGCCCGGGGCCGGAGCGGCGCGGCGCTCCCCCGCCGCTCGGACGAGCGGTCCGACGACGAGGAGCTGGGCCGCCGCCAGGGCGAGGCAGAGGGCCGCCGTGCCGGACCACAGGGCACCGGCCCCGACGTGGGCGAGCAGCTGCGTCGAGGTGACGGGGGCGAGGACGGTCGCGATGCCCCAGCTGATGCCGTACGCGGCGAGATACCGGTCGGTGCCGCCGCGCGGGGCCAGGTCCGCGACCACGGTGAGGACCCGGCCGAGGATCAGGACGTCGCCGAGGGTCCACACCAGCGTGGCCGCCGTGAACGCCGGGAGCGCGGACGCGACGGCGTAGCCGGCCAGGCCGGCCGCGAGGAGGACGTGACCGAGGGCGAGGGCCGCGGGGTCGGGGAGCGAGGCGAGCGGGCGCAGGCGCAGGAGGGGCTGGCAGGCGACGACCGTCACTGCCGAGGCCGTGAAGAGCAGCCCGGCGTCGGCGGGTTCGAGGCCGCGGCGGGCCAGCGTCAGCGGCAGTCCCATCGTGATCTGTGTGGTGACCAGCGCGAACAGCGTTCCCGAGAGGAAGACGGCCCGCAGGGCCCGGTCCCGCCACGGCCGTACGGGCTCCGCGGGGCCGGCGGTCCCGGGGGCGGGGCGGCCCGCGGGGTCGGCGGGGAGCGCGAGGCGCAGGACCAGCGCGCACAGGAGACAGGTCACCGCGTCGGCGACGAAGAGCCATCGCAGGTCCCAGCGGCCCAGGGCCGCGGCGATCAGGCCCGCGCCGGTGCCGCCGGCGGCGAGGGCGGCGTTGAAGAGGCCGTAGGCGCGGACCCGTTCGGCGGGGCCGACCGCGTCGGCGATCAGGCCCTGGCTGGGCGGCTCGTACAGCTCGAAGAACAGCCCGAGCAGCACGGCGAGGACCGCCACCTCGGCGAGGGAGCCGGCGGCGGCGATGCCGAGCTGGGCGGCGGCGCACCCGGTGAGTCCGAGGACGATCGTGCGCCGCCGTCCGATCCGGGTGGCCAGTCGGCCCCCGGCGAGCCGGGACGGGATGGTCGCGAGGCCGAAGGCGGCCGAGAGCAGGCCCGCGGTGGTGACGCTCGCGCCGAAGTCGGCGCTGATCAGCACGGTCAGGAAGGGCAGCGAGAAGGCGCCGAGCCGGTTGATCGCCCGCGCCGCCACCAGAAGCCATACGGTCCGCGGCATCCCGCCCCTCTCACGTGACTGTCCAATCGACTATCGTCAGTCACGCACGCTAACCATCGAGGAGTGACTGGTCAAGTGATGTTCGACAGTCACGTCGCGGTGCTGCTGGAGTACGCGGTATCGCTCGTGAACGCAGTGACCGCCGGCGAGGCCCGCGGCCGTCCGCATCCGGCCCCGGAGGGACCGGACCTCCTGGCGGCGGTCGAGGCCGCGGTCGCCGACGTCTCCGGCTCCCTCCCGCGCACCCTCGACGCCGGCCAGGCCGCAGCGCTCGCCACCACGGCCCGGGCTCTGCGCGAGGTCTTCCGCGCCATGGACGACGACGACCCCGACACCGCCGCAGCCACCGTCAACGACCTCCTGCGCGACACCGGCGCCCGGCCCCGCCTCGGCCGCACCCCCGAAGCCGGCCGGGCGGGGGACGAGACGGGCGCCCCGCCCTGGCGACTGCACTTCCACGGGGCCGACGACACCTTCGCCACCGGTCACTCCGCCGCCTGCGCCACCGCCCTCGCCCTGGCCGTCGGCGGCAGCCTCGCGAGCCGCCTCGGCGTCTGCCACGCCGAGCGCTGCGACCGCGTCTACGTCGACACCTCCCGCAACGCCGCCCGCCAGTTCTGCTCGACCGCCTGCCAGAACCGCACGAAGGCCGCGGCCTTCCGCGCACGCAAGGAGGCGGAGGGCTGACCGTCCGCGGACGAACCGCCCCGGACGCCCGCGGGGGCGGCCGGGGTCAGGACCAGGACGCCATCACCAGCGAGCGTTCGGCGGCGGCCAGGTGCGCGGCCGAGGCGAGCCACGCACGGGCGTAGCCGTCGGACGAGGCGTCGGTGAGACGGCCGAAGGAGTCCCGGGGACGCCGGTCCGCCTCCGCCGCCAGCTCCGCCGCGAGCCGGGCGGCGCCGCCGAGACCCGCGCGGTGCAGCGGCGCGAACAGGCCGGGCGCGTCCGCCCCGCGGCCCGCCTCGGCCACGGCCCGGCGGCCGCCCGCGACACCGGTCTCCAGGAGCCGGCGCACCCGCCACAACGGCGCGTCCGCCAGGGGGTCGGGCCCCGTGGTCACCGGCCCCCGGGGCGTGGAGTCCGCCGCCCCGCGCGGGAAGTGGGCACCCTGAAGGCGGTCGTACCCCAGGTCGGCCCGGCCCAGCCACTCGTCCGGCAGTCTCAGCGTGTGCGGCGCGTCCGGCACGGCTCCCACGGCCAGCGGCCGGAGCGTCGCGGCCCGGTCCGGGTCGGGACGGCCCAGGACCCTCAACCGGACGCCCGGGTACCCGGCGATGCGCCGCAGGTTGTCCGCGTGCGGCAGGTCGGGGTGGGGGTGGGCCGGACGGAGCCGCAGCAAGGGGCCGTCGCCGGCCACGCGCACCACGACGTACTCCCCCGCCGCGCCGACCACCTCCACGTCGCACCCCAGCAACCCCGCCTCGGCACCGCCCTGCCCCCGGGCGAGACCGTCCAGCGCGGCGGCCGTCGCCTCGCGGACCGGCCGCGCGAACAGCGCCGCCGCGGGCTCCTCGGACCAGTGGACCCCGCGCAGCGGCGTCGCGCTGACGCCCCGGCCGGCGCCGAGGCGGCCGTCCGCCGAGACGGTGGCACCGACGATCCGGAGGCCGCCGCGCGCCAGACCGGCGTGGTCGAGCACGCCCCCGCCGAGCGTCACGGACGCCGTGCCCGCGCCCCTGGCGCGGGCGAGACCGCCGGGGCGCACATCGGACACCGCATAGGCCGCACCGTCCTGTCCCACCAGGTGGGTGGCGACCCCTCCGTAGCCGGTGGCCGACAGCACCGGCTCCCGGCAGAGACCGAACACCCGCAGGCTGCCGCCCTGTTCGTAGGCCCGGCGCGTCGAGCCCGCCGCCTCGGACCCGGCCGCACCGGACATCAGGAGGGCCGCGCCGGCGAGCAGGTCACGGAAGGCGTCCGCCAGGTCGGCGAGCCGCTGGCCCTGCCCGCGCTGCCGCGCCGAGCGCAGCCCCCGCACCACGCGCAGGGCGGCGGCCTCGGCCCGGGGCAGCCCGGCCAGCCGCACGGTGTGCGCCGCGCGCAGCAGCTCCGCCTGCACCACGGCCCCGCCGGCCGTCACCCCCGCGGCCAGCGCCTCGGCACCCGCCGCCCACAGCGCCTCCGCCGCCCGGACCTGGCCGGCCGTCAGCACCGCGGGGGCGGAGGACTCGGAGGGCGGGGGCCCGGAGGACGGCGCGGACGCGGGGGCCGTGGTCGGGCCGCCCGGCGCGGGATCTCCCGCCGTGCGCGCCTCCTCGGCGGCGTTCTCCGGGGCGCCGCCCGCGTCCGCCGTCGACGCCGTGCCGTCGGCGGCACCCGCCTCCCCGGCGGCCGGCGCCTGCTCGGCGTCCGCGATCGGCGCCGCGCCGAGGGCGGCCGCCCGGTGGAGGCAGCGGGGGGCCAGCAGACAGGTGCAGAGGGCCTGTTCGGGCCGGGTGACCGTACCCAGGGGGCCGGGGCGGAGGGTGACCACGGCGTCCTCACCGAAACGCAGCGTGACGGAACCGTCCTCCGCGGGGACGGCGTGCTCGGCGCACGCCGCGGTGGCGGCGTCGAGCTTCTTGCGCAGCCGTGCGCTGAGCTGCTCCACTGCCTCGGCGAGGACGTCGGGGGCGACGGGTGGCAGGTCGTCGGGGTTCAACGGGCTTCTCCACGGAGGCGGTCGCCGACCCAGCGGGCGAGGGCGAGGGGGCTGAGGGCGGCCACCGGCATGCCGGCGGCGACGAGGCGGCGGGCGACGGGCACCGAGTAGCGCGGCGCGCCGGCGTCGTCGAGGGCGGCGCAGCCCAGCAGATGGGCGCCGGAGGCGGCGAGGGCGCGGACCTCGCCGAGGAGTCCGGCGAGGGGGGCGCCTTCCTCGAAGTCGCTGACCACGACGACGAGGGTGCGGCTCGGCACGGTCATCAGGGAACGGGCGTGGGCGAGGGCGGCCGCGATGTGGGTGCCGCCGCCGACCCGGACCTCCAGGAGCAGCGAGAGCGGGTCCTCGACCCGGTCCGAGAGGTCCACCACCTGCGTGGAGAAGGCCAGGAAGTGCGTGGAGAGGGTGGGCACCCCGCCGAGGACGGCGGCGGTCAGCGCCGACCAGATCACCGACGCCTCCATCGAGCCGGAGACGTCGACGACCAGGATCAGCCGCCAGTCCGCCTCCTTGCTCGCCCGGGTGCTGAACACCGGCCGTTCCGGGACGACCACCACGCGTCCGTCGTCGGTGCGGCGGGCGTGGGCGAGGTTGGCGCGCACGGTGCGGGCCAGGTCGAGGCGGCCGCCGGGACGGCGGGTGGGGCGCGGGGTGGCGAGTCCGGAGAGCGTCGGCCTGAGCCGCGTCGCCAGCTCGCGGGCGAGCTCGTCGACGAGCCGCTTCACCAGCGGACGGAGCCGGGCGAGCCGGGCCTCGGGCATGCCGCCGGCGAGCGAGAGCACCGAACGCAGCAGCTCCACCGACGGGCGGACCGCCGCAGGGTCCAGCTGCGCCAGGACGTCGGCGCGGCCGGCGTCGGCGGCCTCGGCGAGCACCTCTTCCCGCACGTCGGCGCCGAAGAGGGCCTCCAGCTCCTGCGACCACTCGCGCGCGGTGGGGAACGACGCCTCCTGGCCGCCGCCCGGGCCCGATCCCGCGTCCGGGTCGTCGGCGCCTTCTCCCCGCCCGCCGCCGTACAGCTCGTCCAGCGCGCGGGCGTACCGGCGGGCGTCGGCGGACAGACGGTCGCGGTGACGGCCGAGCAGGAGCCGCCACCGGTCGGCGGTGGCGAGGGCGTGGTCGTCCGGCGCGCCGGCGGGGGCGGCGTCCGCCGGGGCACGGGGAACCGTGTCCACGGCGCCGGCGGGGTGCGCCCCGGCCGTCGCGGCGGTGTCCGGGCCGCCCGGCCCGGCCCCGGCGGCGGCGCCGTCCGGCATCCGGCGCGAGGCGTCCGGCGCGGCCGGTGTCTCGGGTCCGGTCAGGGCGAGGGCCTTGAGCGCGGCCATGCCGGCGGCGTCGGCCGCCGCCCACAGGGCGAGGAGTTCCGGCGGGGCGTCGAGGGAGAGGTCGAGCCGGTCGCCGAGGCGTTCGGTGACCGTGGCGAGGAGCCGTTCGCGGGCGGCCGGGGCCAGCGCGTCGAAACCTCCCCGCAGGGCGGGCAGCCGGTCGAGGAAGCCCTGGTCGTCCAGCTCGTCCACGCGGTCGAGGAGCGGGGAGAGCACGTCCGGGGACGCCTGGAGCAGCGGGCCCGCGGCCGTCAGGAGACCGGCGAGGCGCTTGGTGAGGGCGCGCCGGGTGTCGGGCGCGGTCGCCGCGTCGATCCAGCCGGCCACCCGGTCGCCGAGGCCGGCCGCGGGGTCGAGGTCGAGCAGGACGCGCACGGCGAGTGCGGCGCCCTGCATCAGCGGCGACGCGTCGGCGACGAGGGCGGCGAGGGCGCTGTCGAGCCGGAGCCCGAGGTGCCGGGCGGCGGTGCGGTCCGCCAGGGCGACCAGCGCCCCCGCGTCCTCCGCGGTGTCGCTCCCGGCCAGCCCGGGCAGGGCGCGGACGGCGGCCTCCAGGAGTTCGCCGGTGAGGGCGGCCGCCAGGTCCCGGGCGGGCTCGGTGGTGCCGGGGTGGTGGCCGCGCCGTATGCCCTCCAGCAGGTCGAGTGCCGCGAGGAGTTCGGGCAGGTCGGCGGTGGCGGGCAGGACGTCGGCCGCCTCGTGGAGCCGGGTGTCGACCAGGTCGGGCAGGTCGCAGCGGGCTGCGGCGGCGAGCCCCGCCAGGATCTGGGCGGGTGTCGGTCCGCCCTCGGCGGCCTCGCGGCGGGCGGTGTCGGCGAGCGTGCCCGCGGCGGCCTGTTCCGCGGTCACGCCGCGGGCGCCGGCGAGGTCGAGCCGAGCCGGGACGGACGGCGTCCACGTCAGCCGCCACTTGGTGCCGAGCGCGGTGCCGTCGCCGGTGGCGGCGACGGCGACGGGTTCGCCGTAGGAGGCGCCGATGACCAGGAGGCGCTGGAGCAGCACCTCGCGGCGGCCGTCCAGGGCCGAGCGGAGCGGGTCGAGGCGCACCTCGCGCGGCTCGGGCTGGTCGGGACGCGGGAGCCGGAGGGCCGCGAGCTCCTCCTCGACCGAAGGGCCCAGTCCGGAGCGGGGGGCGTGCGGGCTGATCCTGCCGCGTGCCGTGCCGACGAACACGGCCTCCAGCGCCGCCGCCAGCGCCCGTCCCCGGCCCAGGGGTTCGCCCTGGCCGAGCACGGTCGTCACGGCCTCCAGGAGCTCTCCGCGCCCCGGCGCGGGCAGTCCGCGCAGCGAGGCCAGGTCGCACGCCAGCCGCAGCGTCTCGGCGGCCTCGCCGGTGCCCGCGGTGTGGCCGGCGCGGCGCAGCTCGCGGCACAGCCCGGTCAGCGCCGCGGCGGCGGCCTCGCGGAGGCGGTCCGGATCGCCGGCGGCGGTGAGGACGGCCTGCTGCCACCGGGGGTCGCGGATGCCGGCCGGGTAGCCGGAGCGTGCGTCGAGCAGGTCGAAGGAGTAGGGCACGAGGGAGGTCACCGGCGCGTCGGAGCCCGTCGGTTCGGGGGTCTCGTCCGCCGGGCCGGGGCCCCTGTCGGCCCGGGGTTCCGGCGCGGTGTCCCCGCCCGTCCCGGCGGCCAGGGCCGGCGCGTGGAACGCGCCGATCACCGCGGCGACTCGGCGCCCGCCGGCGGATGCCTCGGCGATCACCCGGCGCATCCGCTCCTCGCGGGCCAGGTCGGTGGAGGGGACGGCGGCGTCGGCGCGGAGGGCCCAGCCGACGCCCAGCGCCGCGCGGCGCACGGCCTCCGGGGAGCTGCCGGGCGCCAGGACCTCCACGGCCCGGTCCCACATGTCGTCGCCGTCCCGGCCGGTGGCGGCGGCGGAGAGCGCGTCGGCGTAGGAGCGCCGACGGCCGGGCTCCCCGTCCTCGCCGGGGGCCGTCCCGGCCGGGTTCCAGCCGGGGTCGGAGAGGGGCAGGTCACAGCAGACGACCTCGGCCCCCCGGTCGCGGGCCCAGCGCAGGGCCGCCAGCTCCGGCGAGAAGTCGGCGAAGGGGTAGAACGACAGGCGGCCGGCCTCGCCCGTGCCGGCCAGGGCCACCGGGGCGACGGTCTCGGGGTGGGACAGGTGCTCCAGCCAGGGCTGGAAGTCGGCGGGGAGTTCCACGCAGACGACCTCGGCCCCGGCGTCGTCGAGGAGCGCGGGCACCACCGCGGCGAGGGCGGGGCTGTGGTGGCGCACCCCCAGCAGGTACGGCGCGCGCGACGCGGCGAGCGCGTCGACGGCGGCCCGTGGGTCGAGGGTCGTCACCGCAGGCTCCCGCGCAGGTCCCAGAGGCGGCGCCACATGGCGGAGCCGTTCTCGGCGCGGCGGCGGACCGGGCCGTCCCAGTAGCCCAGGAGACGGGCGTGGTCGGCGGGGTCGTCCTTGCGGACGACCCCGAGGAGGTGGCCGGGCAGCAGGTCGAGGACGTCGCCGCCGGGCAGGTAGGCGGCCGCGACGCCCAGGGAGGCCGCGACCTGGACAGCCTCGGCCGTGGACATGACCGTGCCGGGCCGTTCCACGTCCCAGCCCTCGGTGGAGCGGCCGGAGCGCAGGTCGCGGAAGACGGTGACCAGCGCGTCCAGGACGGCGTCGTCGACGCCGAAGGCCGCGCCCGCCCGCTGGACCGCCGCGACGGCCTGGCGGCGGATCAGGACCGCCTCGGCGTCGGCGTCGGCGATCGGGTCGACGGTCTCGAAGTTGAAGCGCCGCTTCAGCGCCGCGGACATCTCCGACACGCCCCGGTCGCGGAGGTTGGCGGTGGCGATGACGGTGAACCCGGGGACCGCGGCGACCACGGCGTCCTCGGTGGCCGTGAGTTCGGGCACGGTGATCCGCCGGTCGGACAGGACGGACACCAGGGCGTCCTGGACCTCGGGCAGACAGCGGGTGATCTCCTCGACCCGCACCACGCGGCCGGTGCGCATGGCGGAGAGCACGGGCGAGTCCACCAGGGCCTGGGAGGTGGGGCCCTGGGCGAGCAGCAGGGCGTAGTTCCAGCCGTAGCGGAAGGCGTCCTCGGTGGTGCCGGCGGTGCCCTGCACGGTGAGGGCGCTGGTGCCGCTGACGGCCGCCGCGAGGAGCTCGGACAGCATCGACTTGGCGGTGCCGGGCTCGCCGGTGAGGAGGAGTCCGCGCTCCCCCGCCAGCGTGACCACGCACCGCTCCACCAGGGCGCGCTCGCCGACGAACTTGGGCGCGATCTCCCGCTTCGACGGCAGGCCCGCCGTGCGTCCGGGCAGGGCGAGCTCCACGCCGCCGCTGCCGCAGACGAAGGTGACGACGGCACGCGGCGTCAGCGCCCAGCCGGGCGGGCGGGGGCCGGGGTCCTGCGCGGCGAGGAAGGCGAGTTCCGCGGCGTACCGCTCCTCGGCCGGCTGGGCCTGCCGGGCGTGCACGGTCTGGTCGGTGACGGTCATACGGGGTTCTCCGGGGTGCGGGTACCGGCTCGGGGACGGTACGGGGTGCGGGAACGGGGGTCGGACGGGGTGCGGGGTGGGGGGGGGGGGGGGGGGGGGGGGGGGGGGGGGGGGGGGAGGGGCCCGCGCCTCACTCCCAAATCCACCATCCGGGCGTAGGTCGCCCCTTCT